>NZ_JH556653.1:1365023-1485222 GCF_000179595.2 Acetivibrio cellulolyticus CD2
TTTTTGATACGTGCGATACCTACACATTGCTCTTAGATGAACTCAAGTTTCAAAGGGCTCTAATACCTTTGAATTTCAGGAAATCAAAACCCTAATCTTCCGCCTATTAAATACAATGATGATGGTTGGCCACTTTGCTCTAAAGATTCTTCTGTACCAATGAAACCAAATGGCTGGAGCCGAGAAGAAGGAAGAATCGAAAGATTCAAATGGCGGTGCCCACAGGCAAAACTAATTAAAGGTAAATGGGTTACTTCTTGTGATAACCCCTGTAATGGCAAGCCTTGCGGTCGTGTAACCTTCACATCTCCTGCCATGGATAAACGCATGTATCCAGGTGTGATTAGAGGCTCTGACGAATGGATTTCTGACTACAAAATTAGGACTGTAGTAGAAAAAAACATTCAATACCTTAAGGAGCCTATGGCCTGTGGTAATCTTAAAACAAGAGACAACCTAACTATTAAAGCAGATTTATATCTCGCAGGTATCACACAACTAATTACTGTAATACTTGCAGATAAAATTCATGAGCACAAGTATATACGTAGTTTAAAACCTTTAATCGCTTGATTTACTAACTTACTCTTGAAACTTATGTCTTATACATAAGCTTATTTGTGCTGCAATTTCATCAACAAGGTTCTGGTTTTTCAGTCAAATCACTAACATATATCCCTCTTAAGTTATCAAAGTCCATTTTACATCTCTTCTAACTTTTTACATCTGATTTTTTAAGTCATTTTGCAAATGCCTAGAATGTTTATTATAGTTCTTATCAATATTGTATACTTAATTTGGTGAACATTTTGTCATGACTTTACAACATTTTGTCATAACTTTACAACATTTTGTCATAACCATCTGAAAGAGCTAATCATCTCTAGCTCACTATTCCTTCAATGCTTTTTTAGCCTTGCTACTCCTTCCTCGATCTGTGACATGCTCAATGCTCCATATCCGAGAACTAATTGGTTTTTATGATGACCCTTTACTAAAGCACAGTTTTCAACATAATCCGCTTCAACCTTAACTGTTTCGGATTCTTTATATTTAAAAAGTTTAGAAAGCGGTGTCTCTGGAGTGGGGGCATGGGGTCATCCTGCCCACATCCTCCAGCCCAAGTGCTATCGCACCCGCAAGTCGCAGAAGCAAAGGGCAGTCGCCCTAAGCTTCCGCAACTTGCTTAGGGCTGGAGGACGTCGTGAATGCAGACGTTAGGTGACAGACCATGCAAAGGCGCGGGCCGTCCTTGGCGCGGATTTACTAGGGTAAGGCTTCGCAAGCTATTCTTTGTACTTGGAACTATTGCAATTATAGTAGCTGTAGGTTTCCTGCTTCTTATAAAAGGTATTAAGATGATATTTGGTAAAGGTGAACTTGGAAAAAGGGAACTTGGAAGGGCCTTTTTAGTAATACTACTAGGAATTCTGGTATCCGGTGGAAGTTGGATAGGTGTTATAGATTTAGGTAACAAAGTTATAGTTGAACCTGTAAACAATACAATTATAGAAGAAGGCCAACAAGGAAATCAGCAAGGAAATGGAAATAGCCAGAACAATTCGCAAAAAAATTAATAACAAGGGGTGGTTGAATGAGTCCCAATCCATATTTTGAACCTCCGAGCAATTTAAATTATGGCTATTTCAGCCAGTTGTTTCAACTTGGTTTAGTAGTGCCTGCAATGATTATGGCCTTATTACTTGTTCTAATGATGGTTCACCAGTAAATCCTGGTTCTTTTAGCCATACATTTGCCAAAACACTTAAAAGGAATAACTTGCCACATATCAGATTTCACGACCTTCGCCACACAAACGCAACTTTAATGCTAAAACATAATATTTCTCCTAAAGTTGCTTCTGAGCGACTAGGGCACTCAACTATTGGTATAACATTGGATCTCTATTCCCATGTTTTAAGAGAAATGCAGGAAGATGCAGCCCAGAAAATTGATAAAGCTATTTTCAACTTTAATAGTGATGACAACAAACTTGAAGACGATAAAGATTAGAAAAGTATCGAGTGTTTGCAAATTAGTATTTGAAGCTAAAAAAGACTTTCACGTCAAACCGTAAAAGCCTTCTCATTGGCGGAGAGAGTGGGATTTGAACCCACGGAACGGTTCCCCGTTCACTCGATTTCGAGTCGAGCGCCTTCGGCCAGCTCAGCCATCTCTCCATATATAATTTTATTTATTTTTTCTTTGCCGCAATTCTTTGAAAAAGTCCTTTAAAATCATTGAACACTCTTCCATAAGCAATCCGTAGAAAACTTCAACCTTGTGATTAAACTTCTCTACACCCAATATATCAACAACAGAACCAACTGCGCCTGCTTTTGGATCGGGCGTACCTATAAAAAGTCTTCCGACTCTTGCCTGAATAATTGCTCCTGCACACATTGCACAAGGCTCTAGAGTAACATACAGGTCACAATCGTTAAGTCTCCAGGTATTCAGCTTCTTACAAGCTTTTTTTATAGCAGATATCTCAGCATGAAGGGTTGGATCATTTTTCATTTCCTTCTCGTTGTGTCCCCTCGATATTATCACGCCATCTTTAACTATAACTGCACCAACCGGAGTCTCATCCTTCTTATAAGCCTTTTTAGCTTCCTTTAAAGCCTCTTTCATAAAAAGGTAACCTTGTTCCAATTAAAACGCTCCTAAAAAGCATTATTGCTAATAAATTATAACTAAAATTAGTATTATTGTCAAATCCATTGTACGTAAAATTCCAAGTAATAATTACCACATAAAAATCAATTTGGCAAAACCATTACCTTATTTGATACATATTAGTAAAGTGTTGTATTTAGGGAATGAAGAATTTGAGCTTAGCATAGATACTTAAGAATTTAAAAGACTTTATTAATATCCATAAATGTTATAAAATAAATAAGCAGCTAATCAAGCATACAGTATAGACACAAATAGCTCAATAGCAATAAGGTTAAAAATTCATGACATACTTGAGGATCAAGTTACTTCCCATGTAATGATCTTCACGATAGTTGATAACAACCGGATTCTTGAGGAATTCGATGTTAAAATATAAGCAAAATTTAGCCAGGAAGGGGCAAAAAACAAATGAAATTATTCAATATTATTATGGTGTCACTAATACTCTCGATAGCTTTGTGTAGCTGTTCCAACACCAAAAACGGCCAAACTCCTAAAGCTTCAAATAGAGTTGAAAGTACTGCACCAAGCAATTCTGAAGCAACAGCAGGTAAACCCGAAAATTCCCCTGCAAACAAACAGGAAAATACAACTGCGAGCGCAACACAAGCTCCGAATAATTCTACAGAAAGCAAAGATAATGATTATTCATCAGTTGGTTTTGACCTTATGAATAACGACTCTGTAGGCTCCCTTAAGTATAACTTAAGCTCGGATGATGTTGTAAAAGCTTTAGGAGAACCTGAAGAAAAAACCAAATTCCAAGTCTGGGGATCTGATGGCAAGGAACACCAAACCTGGATTTACGGTGCAAAGGGAATTCTTTTAGACGTTGTAAAAACTGAAAATACTGCTGCTATATACTCCATAGACATCAGTAATCCATGCACCTTTAAAACAACTCGCCAAATCGGTATAGGAAGTAAACGAGCTGATGTTCTTAATGCCTATAAAAATGAAATAAACCCTGCTGAAAATAAGGAGGGCTCAGCATTGATTGTTGCAGGCAGCATATACGGTGGTATAGTCTTTACCTTTGAGAACGATTCTGTTTCGGAAATATTCATAGGTGCAAGCGCAGAATAAGAGCAAGTTTTTTTGTAACATAATCACATATTTCACTATTGATACACTTTGCGCCAATGGATTTAACACGCATTATTCCCATAGCTGAATTTGTAACAAAAACTTCATCTGCGTCTATGAAATCATTAAAACTGTAAAATCCTTCTCTGCACTCAATATTTTGCCGGCCTGCTTCCGCAATAACCCATTCTCTAATTACACCGGGAAGCAGGCCGCACTTTAAATCAGGCGTATGAATGGTATTGCCTTTTACAAAAAATATATTACTCTTGGCGGTTTCTGTAACATTTGCTGACGAGTTCATAAAAAGAATATCGTCGAACCCATCTACAATAGCCTTGTTCATCAAAACAAAATTTTCTAGGTAATTTGATGTCTTGTGCCTTAAAATTACTGAGTTCTCACTTTTCCTTATATCTGACAGCATCAGCTTGCACCCGGCAGTTATTTTTTCTTCTGTATACGTATTTTTACGGCAAGAAAATGTTATTCGTGGTGTTAGGCTTTTTTGGCTATTTCCGGCACTAAGCGTCATCCTTAAAATAGTATCTGAAATCAAGTTTTCTTTTATATACAAAATCACCGTATTAATCAACTCATCTTTTGACATTTTATGCTCTATACCAAAGAATTCAGCTGACTTCAGCATACGCTCAATGTGCTTTTCCAGCAGAAAGACTTTTCCGTTTTCCATAACGCAAAATGTCTCAAATATACTGAAACCGTATAAAAACCCATAGTCATATGCACTTATAAGATCATTTGTATTATCTATAATCATATTTTCCACCACCTAAAACCTCTAGCACTTTTTCGCCCTTATGAAGAGTTTCTTCATACTCCTTTATAGGATCCGAATCCCAGACAATTCCGCCGCCTACGCTAAAATAAGCTCTATTATTCTTAATCAAAATGGTTCTTATGGCTATATTTAAGTCAACAGTTCCGTCAAAACCTATAAAGCCTATTGACCCCGTATAAATGTTCCTCTTAAAAGGCTCAAGTTCTTCAATTATTTCCATAGCTCTTATTTTTGGAGCTCCAGTTATAGACCCTCCGGGGAATGCTGCATATATACAGTCTATAATGTCCAGGTCTTCCTCTATCTTCCCTGATACGGTTGAAACAGTATGAAATACATTGGCATATTCCTCAACCTCTGCATTTCTTTCAACAACAACACTGCCAATTTCACAAATCCTGCCCAAATCATTTCTTTCAAGATCAACAATCATTGTAAGCTCAGCTTTATCCTTTGCGCTTTCCATAAGCTCCTTTTTTAAATTAAAATCCTCTTCCCCATTCCTTCCCCTTGGTCTCGTCCCCTTTATAGGTCTGGTCTCAATCCTATTTCCTTCTAATTTGATAAGTCTCTCAGGGGATGTGCTGATTACCTGAATATCCTCAAAATTCAAATAAGCTGAGAATTGTGCAGGAGAATTCCTACGAAGCTTGAAATACAGTTCCTGCGGCTCATTATGTATATCCATTTCAAAACGCTGTGAAAGGTTAACTTGAAATATATCGCCGTTTCTTATATACTCTTTAGCTTTCTCAACAGTCCTTATATAATCTTCTCTGCTGAAGTTCGAACGCATATTTGTGCATATCTTTACATTCATTTTTTCATAATCTACTGCGTCCTTAATTTGAATTATCTCATGCAAAACGTCTTTAACACTATCCAAATTTGCCCTTGCAGCTTCCTCTTTCGGACTATTAACCCCAAAGGATGCACCTATTGCATATATCCACCCATTTATATGGTCAATAATTATTGCCTTATTATAAAAACCCAAAGTAATATCATTAATATTCAAATCATCAATAGCTACTTTGGGAAGCTCCTCTATAAAATTTACAATATCATAAGAAAAAAATCCTATACAACCTCCGCAAAAAGGCACTTCTTTATGACCATTTTCTATTCTGTATTCACTAATGTATTTTCTTAATATCTCAAGTGGATTTCCGTGTATAATAATATCTTTATTGATCTTTATAGTACTTCCCTTTGATTCAAATACCATAAACGGATCAAATGCAATAACAGTAAATTTTCCTATGTCAGCTGACTTTAAAGAACTATCCAGTATCACAGCATTAGGTCTTGCTGCGAAAAAACTAAGAATTAATTCTTCCTTTTCATATTTAATGTTAAGCTTTTCTACTAAGCTTATTTCCTTTTCCAAATTTATGCACCTTTATCTATTAAATTTGATTGATTTTATTAAGAATCACTTTAAAAAGTCTTACATAATAGTTCCAAATTGTCAATACATAACTATGCTTAAAGGTTTTAATATGTTATCAATATAACAAAAGCCGCTAACCTATACGGCTAACGACTTCTAACTGGTGTGCCCAAGAGGATTCGAACCTCCGGCCTGCGGTTTAGGAAACCGACGCTCTATCCTGCTGAGCTATGGGCACATATAATATCAACGGAATTAAATTATAGATCATATAATTCAATTTGTCAATCCCCAATATCCGTTATTTTTTCCCAGCACTTTATTCTTCTCATCCCGGTGTTCTCAATACTGGCAAATATTCAGATACTGATTTACACATTAAAAAATCAGGTCAAGAAATTTCTTGATTTCATAATCTCTTGACCACACACTTACCGAACAATGCTATAAGCTCATTGATGAACAAGCTGACATCTATTCATATCTATTAGACGTTCATATAATAGACGGCAATATTCCCAAAAGCTTACCCGCAATATGTACTTCAAAACAAGTCGGTATTGATTAGATTAAAAAGTTTATTCTTCGTTTTCCGGGCAGTAATTCGAGCAATTTTGCTCCTGACTGCCATCGCAACAATATTTCTGTCCTGAGATTTTACAGTAGTATCCACAAGGCTTGGAAACTTCAAAAAAAACAAGGTTTTCACACAAATAACAGTTATCAGAAATATGCATTTTTTTCGCCCTCCGTTGGGTAAATTATTTTCAACATCTTTGTTGAGTTAAAAAATAAACTTAATAAAAAGAAATGTTCCTAATAACAGAATAATATATTTATATTTACTAATCAATATACTTTCCGAAAGTTAAATATTTATCAATAAATAAAATTTTAAAAATCTTTCGCACTACTCGATTTTAGGGCATTTGCTTAGAAAATTCATAAAATACAAAAAGACGCAGCTTAATTTTTTAAGCCGCGCCCTTTATATTAGAACTTAAAATTAGTATGCAATACCTTGAGCGTACATTGCATCAGCAACTTTTAAGAATCCAGCTATGTTTGCACCTACAACGAGGTTGTCTTCTTGGCCGTAATCTTTAGCAGCCTTGCTTGCACTCTTATAGATATTAACCATGATATCTTTAAGTTTTGCATCAACTTCTTCAAATGTCCATGAATATCTCATGCTGTTCTGGCACATTTCAAGACCTGAAGTAGCAACTCCACCAGCATTTGCTGCTTTAGCTGGTCCAAATACTACTTTGTTCTTCAAGAATACTTCAATAGCTTCTGGAGTTGATGGCATATTAGCACCTTCTCCTACTGCCCAGCATCCGTTAGCAACAAGAGTCTTTGCACTAGCTTCATCAATTTCGTTTTGTGTTGCACTTGGAAGAGCTATATCACACTTGATGGACCAGATTCCTGCACATCCTTCAGTGTATTTTGCATTTGGATGATATTTAACGTATTCGCTTATTCTCTTTCTTTCTACTTCTTTGATCTGTTGAACAGTATCAAGTTTGATTCCGTCTGGATCATAGATATATCCGTTTGAATCGCTTAATGCAACAACTTTACCACCTAATTGGTGAACCTTTTGAGTTGCATATATAGCAACGTTACCTGAACCGGAAACAACAACTGTTGCACCTTTAAAGGATTTGCCTTTTATTTGTGTCATAGCTTCATCCATGAAGTAGCAGAGACCATAACCTGTAGCTTCTGTTCTTGCAAGACTTCCACCCCAGTTTAATCCCTTACCTGTCAATACTCCTGTGAAGTCGTTTTTCATTTTCTTGTACATTCCGAACATGTATCCGATTTCACGGCCGCCAACACCGATATCACCTGCAGGTACGTCAGTGTTTTCACCTATATGTTTAGCCAATTCGAACATAAAGCTTTGGCAGAATCTCATTATTTCTCCGTCTGATTTTCCTTTAGGATCGAAGTCACTTCCACCTTTACCTCCGCCCATAGGCAATCCTGTTAATGAGTTCTTCAAAATTTGTTCGAATCCTAAGAACTTGATTATACCAAGATAAACTGATGGGTGGAATCTCAAACCACCTTTGTAAGGTCCGATAGCACTATTGAACTGTACTCTGAAACCTCTATTTACCTGAACATTACCATTGTCATCTACCCATGGCACTCTGAACATGATTTGTCTTTCAGGCTCAACTATTCTGTCAAATACTCCAGCTTTAACCCATTCAGGATGCTTTTCAGCAACTGGCTCCAATGATTCTAATACTTCCCTAACTGCTTGATGAAATTCTAACTCGTTAGGATTTCTTTTTACTACTCTCTCCATAACACTACCAAGTATTTTCATTTAAAAACCCTCCTAAAAAATAATATTCATATATATGGGCAATTGCTTTTTAGGCAAATTACTTTTAATATTATTAACATATATAACAAAAAAAACCTGGCAAAAACATCAAAAACACATGGTTCGATTTTGCTATAAAAATTCTACGATTCCATATAAATTAAGCCTACCTTAAGCAGTCAAAACAACATACATCATTGCATATCGTGTACGGCATACTACGTCGTATACCCCAAAATTAAAATTTGGGGATTTTTAAAGAATATTTATAAGATATTAAATCAATCGAATTATACCAAATACACGCAAAAATTGCAAGAGATTATCTGCAAAAATTCAAAATACTTTAATGCAAGACCAGTTACTTCCACTTGCAAAACCTGTATCTTAATGAATTCAAGGTCTCAACCCCTTTTTGTTGTATTTTTCACAAACACCCCTTTTAAAATTATGCAAGGTATTGCGAAAATAACTTTCATTTTTACACATCTATTTTTAGTTATAATGAGAAAATAACTTACTTTATAATTTTGCTACAATACGCATGATTCGCATGGGTGTTCCATAGAAAAGCGTAAGTAATTTTTCATTCATGCCTTAGCAAAAGTTATCCAAAACTCCCAATCTAAAATTTTTAAATACAATTTACAAATATTTGTAACAAAAAGCACTTAAATAATCTACAGAAAAATGATAAAATGGATTAAAAATATAGCTTCTTATGGAGGTTTAAAAATGTTCAGGATAATGAGGAAACAAACATTAAATTCTTCCGTTAAACTGTTGGAAGTTGAAGCCCCTCTCGTGGCAAGGAAAGCAGAACCAGGTCAATTTATTATTTTAAGAGTATGCGACGAAGGAGAACGAATTCCTTTAACCATAGCAGATTACAATCGTGAAAAGGGTACCGTAACTATAATATTTCAAGAAGTCGGTAAAACAACCAGGATTCTCGGAGCCTTAGAAGAAGGCGATACCATTCTTGACTTTGTTGGACCTTTAGGAGTTGCCTCACACTTAGAAGGGGTGAAAAAGGCTGCAGTTATTGGCGGGGGTCTTGGATCAGCAATCGCCTTCCCACAGGCAAAGAAGCTTCACAGTTTAGGCGCTGAAGTTGATTCAATAGCTGGATTTAGAAACAAGGATCTCATAATTCTAGAAGAAGAGTTGAAGGCTGTAAGCAATAGAGTTTTTATAACAACCGATGACGGCTCAAATGGAAATAAAGGCTTTGTAACAGACGTATTAAAAAAACTCATTGAAGAGGGAAATAAATATGATATGGTAATTGCCATTGGGCCTCTCATTATGATGAAGGTTGTAAGTAACCTAACAAAACAATATGGCATAAAGACAATAGTAAGTATGAATCCGGTGATGGTTGACGGAACCGGTATGTGCGGAGGATGTCGTGTAACAGTCGGTGGCAAAACAAAATTTGCCTGTGTAGATGGCCCTGACTTTGACGGCCATGAAGTTGACTTTGATGAAGCTATGAGAAGGCAGCTTATGTATAAAAAAGAGGAAAAGAGTTCGCTTGAGGAACACGAATGTAGATTGCGAGGTGCTAATAATGCCTAATATGTCACCAAAAAAAGTTCAAATGCCTGAGCAGGAACCTGATGTAAGAAACAGAAATTTCCTCGAAGTGGCGTTGGGGTATAATGAGGATATGGCAAAAGAAGAGGCCCAAAGGTGTCTTCAGTGTAAGCACAGGCCTTGTGTTGAAGGATGCCCGGTTAATGTACAGATACCTGATTTTATAAAGCTGGTTGCTGACGGTAAATTTGAAGAAGCCTATGAAAAGATCAGAGAAACCAACAGCCTTCCTGCTATTTGCGGCAGAGTGTGCCCTCAGGAAACTCAGTGTGAGCAACTATGTGTACGAGCTAAGAAAGGCGATTCTGTTGGTATTGGAAGACTTGAAAGATTCACAGCCGATTGGTACATGGCAAATAAAGATCCAAAAGAAGTAACGGTTCAAAAACTTAATAAGAAGGTTGCCATAGTCGGCTCAGGTCCGGCAGGAATTAGCTGTGCAGGTGACCTTGCGAAAATGGGATATGACATTACAATCTTTGAAGCCTTTCACACACCTGGTGGTGTATTAATGTATGGAATTCCCGAATTCAGGCTTCCGAAATCCCTGGTACAAAAAGAAATTCAAACTGTTAAAAATCTTGGTGTTGATATAAAAACAAATATGGTTATCGGAAAGGTATTTACACTTGATGAACTTATGGAAGAAGGCTATAAAGCTATATTTATAGGCTCTGGAGCCGGCCTTCCCAGCTTTATGGGTATAGAAGGTGAAAATCTCAATGGCGTATACTCAGCTAATGAATTTCTTACAAGAATAAACCTTATGAAAGCTTACAAATTCCCTGATTGTGATACACCTGTGAAGGTCGGCAAATCAGTTGCCGTTGTCGGTGGCGGTAATGTTGCCATGGATGCTGCAAGAAGTGCGAAAAGGCTGGGAGCTGAAAATGTATATATCATTTACAGACGTTCCGAGTCTGAAATGCCCGCAAGACTAGAAGAAGTTCACCATGCAAAGGAAGAGGGCATAGTTTTCAAACTCCTTACAAACCCAACAAAAATTATCGGAACTGAAGATGGCTGGGTAAAAGGTATGGAATGTATTGAAATGGAACTTGGTGAACCCGATGCCTCCGGCAGGAGAAAGCCGGCACCAAAAAAAGGCTCCGAGCATATTGTTGATGTTGAAACGGTTATAATTGCTATAGGTCAAAGCCCAAATCCGCTTATTACCTCTACGACTCCAGGTCTGGATACACAAAAGTGGGGCGGCATAATTGCGCATGAAGAAACGGGTGCAACCAGCAAAATTGGTGTCTTCGCAGGTGGAGATGCAGTAACCGGTGCTGCAACTGTTATTCTCGCCATGGGAGCCGGCAAAAAGGCTGCTAAAGCAATAGATGAGTATATTAAGAACAAATAGTTTTATAAAATTTAATTTAGATAGCTATGACTAAAGGGGCGTTTAAAGACTTCGCAGGCAAATTTTATTTGCTGGCACCTTCAGTCATAGCTATTTTTAAATTTGCAAAAAATCTATTCAAAATGATGCCATTAACTTTTATTCAAATTTCTTCGATAAAACTGTTATAGAATCAATTTCTATTTTTCCAATTAGATGCTTTTGATTTCTATAATCTATACCAGCGAGGGATGGTCATGGCTAATAACTCTACTATATATAAGCTGATAAAAATATTTTTGATACTAATAGCAGCAATGACCGTATTGGTTGCTGCCAGTATTACTGCTAAAGCTGAATTTACTCTTTCAACCAGTAATGCAATTGCACATTCTGATACGCAGATAAACTTAAGCTGGACTTCTGTTGCAGACTCCGTTTATTATAAAGTATCGAGAAATAATGTACTGGTCGCTAGTATAGATATTGACACCGAAAGGAATTTCTTAAGTTATATTGACACAGATCTGTCACCCCAAACTTCCTATAATTATGCAATTGCTGCTGTAGACTCTGATGGAAATGTTATTAAAACGGTTAATGGCAGCGCTATAACAACTCAGATGGAAGCACCTTCAATTGCGTCTTCATTCGTAGATTTAAACAAAAAATCTGTAACCCTGACCTGGGTGAACAACTCTCAGGCTGTCTCTTCTACCTCGGTTATAAAACTTGGCGAAGGCATGATATCTACCTTGAGCAATGATGGAACTTCAATTACTTTTATAGATTCATCTTTAAATGCAAATACCACGGTCCAGTATGAAATTATGTCCAGTGATGGAAAGGGCCATTTCTCTCCCCGTTCAACTTCAGTAACCATAAAACCTGTAGAAATACCATACATTAAAGCTGCATTAGATAATAGAATCAGCACAATTTCATGGGATTCCAATTCAAACATATCTTATTTTGAGTTGCAGCGTTCGAAATACCAGGAGAATTCCTGGGGTTCATGGGAGACTATTGCAGAAGAAATCAAATCAAATAGTACCAGCATTACCGATACACTCGCCGGAGATGGCACGTTCAGGTATCGTCTGAGTTTAGACACCAAAACATTCACAGGTTATAGTAATATTTCAAATCCTGTTACAAGTCTTTTTTCTCCTACAGATCTACAGTGCGTACCTGTCAGTGTAGGCAGAATAGACTTAAACTGGACTAATCCCTCAGGAAATGATTATAATCTAAAAGTAGAACGAAAAAAAGAGTCCGGCAACTACTCTATTCTGGCCATACTGGATAGCAATATTACAACTTACTCCGATACTAAAAATGTCGAGCTCAATACAGTTTATTCTTATATAATTACTGCATATAACGCAAAAGGCAGCTCCGCATCAACCTCAGAGTACTACATTTTTACCGGTGTACCTGTTCCGGCTTATTCACTGAAAGCAGATATGTTGTCCGCCACCAAAGTAACATTAAATTGGGAAGACGATTCAGATAATGAACTTGGTTTCATAGTTGAAAGAAGGACAGATTCGTCAAGCTTCACCAAAATTGCAACCGTAGCAGCTAACGTAACCCAATATACAGATGGCACATTGTCAGTTGAAAATACTTATACCTATAGAGTCATACCTTATAATCCTTACGGCAATGCCGAAATATACTCAAATGAGTTATCAGTTTCAACTTCTTTGCTAAAAGACTCACCAGCTTCATTGACAGCTTCTCCGATCTCGACAAGCCAAATAAAACTAGCCTGGGTATATGCAGACGCAACAAACTACAGCACTGCTATAGAGCGAAAAATGGGCTCAAGCGGAAGTTGGGAAATAATAACCACCCTGCCTGCAGGCTTTACAAGTTACAATGATACTGGCCTTTCTGCCAACAACCAATATAGCTATAGAGTTAAAACTGTCATAGATGACAATATATATTCAAAACCATATCCCAATACAGAAACTGGAGTATCATCACATACAAAACTATTGGCACCTCAAAATCCTATTGCAGTATGGAGCTCTGCAAACACAGTCAAATTAACATGGCTTAACACACCGTATGGAGCAGAATATTTTCTTATTGAAAGAAAAACTGCTGACGGATCTTTTGTAGTTGCAGACAAATCCTTATCTGATGATGGAACTACATGGTATAACTTGGGTCTAAAATCCGGAACAACTTACACCTACAGACTAAAATCAGTAAATGGGAAGTACAGTTCAGATTATACTGAGGAAATAACGGTTGAAGGAGTTAAAATTACACCTCCTTCAGGCCTAAAAGCTACAATTACATCAGAAACTGAAATAAATCTCACATGGGATGATAATTCCAGCAATGAAACAAATTTTAAAATTGAAAAAAAATCTGATGCTAATGATATCTGGAATGAAATCGGCAATTTAAAAGCTAACACAACCAGCTATTCTATTGATAACCTTAAATCAGATACATTGTACACTTTCAGAGTAACAGCCAATAATTCAACTTATTATATAAGCTCAACCAGTGAGGAATGTGAGGTATCTATAAAAACTTTGGCACCCCCATCCAATCTAACTGCTAAAGCAATCTCCTCATCAGGAATTACTCTTGAATGGACTGACAACTCAACTGGAGAAGAAGGTTTTATTGTGGAACGCAAATCCGCCGGAAGTGATTTTGTTGAAGTTGCAAGGACCGGTTCAAACATTGTAAAGTATATGGACACTAACCTTCAGGCAGGCAAAGAATATTATTATAAAGTAAAGGCTTTTAATGGCACTTTATATACATACTATACTAACATTGGAACTGCATATACCAACGCTCCTAAAACCTTTAATGATATAAATTCTGTTCCATGGGCAAAAAAAGCTATTGAAAATCTCGCAGGAAGAGATATAATAAGAGGTAAGTCAACAGAAAAAAATATTTTTGCCCCAAATGACAAAATAACCAGAGCAGAGTTTATAAACATAGTGGTTATTAGTCTGCAATTCAGTAAAACTCCAGTCGGTACTTTTAAAGATGTAAAACCTGAGCATTGGTTTTATAAAAATGTTATTATTGCTAAAAATATGGGTATTGTATCCGGAATTGGCGATGGTTTATTTTATCCCAATGAACCTATTAAGAGGGAAGATATGGCTGTTATATTGACCAGAGCCTTGAAAATATCCGGCAATCCGCTCCCAAACCATGATGTAAGTATACTCGACAAGTATTCAGATAAAAATAATATATCAGATTACGCACTTTTAAGTATGTCCATGTTAAACGGCGAAAAAATAATTAATGGAAAGAGCAGTGCAACTCTTGCTCCAAAGGATTACGCAACTAGAGCTGAGGCTGCTGTTATCCTGTATAATATTTTATATTAGAATTATCCTGTTTTAACCTTTATATTTAGAAAATAAATTTATTAAGCTTATGTACTACTTAACTCCCCTAATAAAATCTTAATTTTGCAACCTGTATATATAAAAATCAATGGGTTGCTCTTTTTTTGTTTTTTTTGTTATAATTATCTTTTATCCTTGGATAATATAGTATGGTAGGATATAATTGTAAGAAGAGAATAGCGGAGGATAGCTTGTATGAATAAAGTAGACTTGACCGAATCAATGGAAATGTTAATAAAATTCAGGTCCGAACGTGAATGGTCCCAGTTCCATACACCCAAAAATTTGGCTATGTCTGTTGCAATTGAATCTGCAGAGCTTATGGAGCATTTTCAGTGGAAAAATGAAGAAGAAACTAAACAATATTTGTCATCTCAAAATAACCTTGAAAAAGTCAAGGAAGAAATTGCAGATACAATATCCTACCTTCTGCTTCTATCTACTGACCTTGGGATTGATCTTAACCAGACCGTACTTGATAAAATTAAAAAGAATGAAGAAAAATATCCCGTTGCCAAGTGCAAAGGGAGAAACAATAAATATAACGAACTATAATTTATATATCCATATAAGGAGGCGTAATTATGTCAGCTATGAATTCGAAAGCTCTTCCTAAAAGAGATGAAATTGATGAAAAATACAAATGGAATCTCGGTGATATGTACCAATCCATTGACAAATGGGAAAATGACTTAAAAACTGTAAAGCAACTTATAGAACAAATTGTTAAATATAAGGGCACATTGGTTAATGGCCCGGAAATACTTCTTGAATGCTTAAAGGCAAGCAATGAAATGATGGCACTGAATGATATGATATATGTGTATGCTCGCATGAAAAGAGACGAAGATAATGGGAACCCAACCTATCAGGCACTTTCAGATAGGGCCTCAACGCTTTCTACAGAAGTGTATGCTTCCATCTCATTCATCGTTCCCAAAATTACTTCCATACCACAGGATGTTTTGGAAAGTTTTATAAGCAGCAGTGAAGGACTTAAAGTTTACAGGCAGTTTTTCAATGAAATAGTAAGACAAAAGGAGCATATTCTATCCGAAAAGGAAGAAGAAATCCTGGCTCTTTCGTCAGAAATGGCAAGCTCATCCCGAGATATATTTACCATGTTTAACAATGCAGATTTAAAATTTCCGTTTATAAAGGATGAAAACGGCGAGGATATAGAGCTGACCAAGGGTAGATATACCAAGTTTCTTGAAAGTGAAGACAGAAGAGTCAGAAAAGATGCTTTTACAGCCCTTTATGACACTTACGGCAAATTTAGTAATACACTTGCAACTTCATTGACAGGCAATATGAAAGCAAATAAATTTTATTCTACCGTAAGCAAGTACAAGTCATCTTTAGAAGCATCGCTCGATGCAGACAATATAAGCCAGGAAGTATATGATAACTTGATAGATACTGTAAATAACAACCTTCCTCTGCTGCACAGATACCTCAAACTTCGCAGAAAAGCTTTAAAACTAGAGGAATTGCATATGTATGACCTGTATGTACCTATTGTTAAAGAATCAAAGAAGAATATTCCTTATGAAGAAGCACTAAAATTAGTAGAACAAGGACTCTCTCCCATGGGTGATGAATACATAGGCTATTTGAAAGAAGGTTTTAATTCAGGTTGGGTAGACGTTTTTGAAAATCAGGGCAAGACCAGCGGAGCCTATTCTTGGGGAGCATATAAATCCCACCCTTATGTTCTTTTAAACTATCAGGGAACAATAAATGATGTCTTCACTATTGCCCATGAAATGGGGCACGCTCTCCATTCTTACTATACAAACAAGACTCAACCCTATGTCTATTCTGAATATAAAATATTTGTTGCAGAAGTAGCCTCAACGGTAAACGAGTCTCTGCTAATGGAGCATCTCCTAAAAAACACAAGCAGTAAGGAAGAAAAAGCCTACCTTCTGAACCATTACCTTGAGCAGTTTAGAGGTACTATTTTCAGGCAAGTTATGTTTGCAGAATTTGAAAAGATAACACACTCCAATCTTCAAGACGGTGAGGCTCTCACGGCAGACGTACTAAGCAATATATATCTTGATCTTAACAAAAAATACTTTGAAGCAGAAGTCAGTGTGGACGATGCTATTAAAATGGAATGGGCTCGCATTCCCCACTTTTATACAAGTTTCTATGTTTATAAGTATGCAACCGGTTTTTCATCTGCTGTTGCTATTTCCAATATGATTTTAAATGAGGGTAAACCTGCCATTGACCGATATAAGGAGTTTTTAAAAGGTGGAAGTTCAGACTATCCTTTAGATCTTTTGAAAAGGGCTGGAGTTGACCTGTATACTCCAAAACCAGTACAGGATGCATTAGACGTATTTGAAAAAATATTGACCGAATTGGAGGCACTTATATGAAAGACCCTCGTATAGCACAATTGGCGTATAATTTAATAAACTATTCTGTAGAGTTAAAACCAGGTGAAAATATTCTTATTGAGTGTATAGGTGATGGTTATGCCCTTGCCAAAGAACTTGTCAAACAGACCTATGAGGCTGGAGGCGTTCCGTTCCTCACAATAAAAAACAACGAACTCCTAAGAGTACTTTTAAGTGACTGTACAGAAGAGCAAATAAAAAGAACTGCCTCATATGAGATCTCACGCATGAAGGATATGAACGCCTATATAGGAATAAGGGCTGGCGAGAATGTCAGTGAACTCGGTGCGGTACCTCAAAATAAAATGAAAATATATATGGAACATTACTCCAAACCTCTCCATTCAGACCTTAGAGTAAAGCATACCAAATGGTGTATTTTAAGATACCCCAACAGCTCAATGTCACAACTTGCAAATATGCCTACCGAGTATTTTGAAGACTTTTACTTTAAAGTATGCAACCTTGACTATTCAAAGATGTCCAAAGCTATGGACAGTCTTGTTAAAGTCATGGAACGGACAGATAAAGTACGGCTTATCGCAAAAGATACCGATCTGACCTTTTCCATCAAGGGGCTTCCTGCAATAAAATGTGACGGAAAACTTAATATTCCCGATGGTGAAGTATTTACAGCTCCTGTAAAAGCTTCCGTAAACGGTATTATTACTTATAACACCCCTGCAGTATATCAGGGCGTTACCTATGAAAATATACGTCTGGAATTTAAAGATGGCCGGATAATAAACGCTACTGCAAATGACACAAAAAGAATAAATCAGATATTCGACACTGATGAAGGTGCCAGATTTGTTGGAGAGTTCGCCATTGGTGTAAATCCGTTTATTGAAACGCCTATGAAGGATACACTCTTCGATGAAAAGATTAAGGGAAGCATACATTTTACTCCAGGGAGCTGCTATGACGAATGTGACAACGGTAATAATTCAGCCATTCACTGGGATCTTGTTCTCATACAGAGGCCTGAGTATGGCGGCGGAGAAATTTGGTTTGATGATGTCCTTATCAGAAAAGATGGCATTTTTGTAATTGATGAGCTTAAATGCTTGAATCCTGAAAACCTGATTTAGTGATAAAAAATTTATAAGTCATACAAAGATCCTGCTTAAGTCGCTTAAGTAGGATCTTTTATATGCCCTAAAAGACAAAAAAAGTGGGTTAGTCGTTGCGACTAACCCATGTAAAGGGGGTCAAAATGTATTTTGTGAGGTCAATATTATTATTGCCACAGATTCGGAATTTATATACATGTTTTCAAAAAAATTATTTAATTTAAAAAATTATTTGTGTATGTAGCATTAAATCTTACAACTTACTGACTATTATGTAACATCCCCTGCATAAATTTGTTCTTAATCTCGCTAACAATATCTTCAATGTGCTTATTGGAACAATTAATCATAATATCAGCATGTTTCTCATATAAATGTACCCTTTCATTATAAAGCTCTACTAAAGTCTTGTTGTTTTCCTTTGCTATTCCCCGGCTTGTTATATCCTTTAACCTATTATCAATCTCATCAAATCTCAACTTAAGATAAAACAGAGTGCCCTCCTTTTTTAACTGGTTAAGAGACAAATTGCTATATATAACGCTTCCACCAGTAGCTATCACATGATCTTTAACATCAATGCCTGCTACAACGCTTTCTTCCATTTCAAGAAACTTTTTTATACCCTCTCTATCGATAATATCCTGAAGAAACATCCCATATTTTTGTTGAATCAACAAATCAGTATCAATAAAAGGCTTTTTTAAAGCTTTTGCAAGCAGCACGCCTATTGTGCTTTTCCCAGCTCCCGGCATTCCTATTAATACAACATTTGACTTATTCATAGGCATCTCCTTACTAACGTTTTTTGGAAATAAAGTTTGATTTTTTTAGCTGTTTGAGAACAATAGCATTTGACAATAATATATATTACTCTGTTTTTTACGTTTTAAACAATTTTCTATAGATCCAAGGAGGATACAAAATGGACGACAATAATGAAATTCTAAACGCCGAAAGCTTAAATATTGACTCAACTTTAGAAAAGCTTTCACAAGAACTTGATGCAAATGAGACTCTCATACTTGATATAGGTAACAACTACTTTAACCAAACCGATGCTATTTACGATACACTCGTAATGAAAGGTTATGATGTAAGGAAATCCTTTAAAAATGGAAGAAATCAAATACTTGTAAGCAAAAAGCAATAAGTCATTTAGAACCCGCATACTTGAAATTCCAATGTTAACTAAACCAATAAGAATTTTCTTGGAAGTGTCAATCATATAATTGGCACTTTCTTTATTAAATAATACCACCAAAATCAATCTCTGTATTTATAATATTTCAGGTTATTACTTTATCCTGGCCCTTAAAGATTACACTTATATCGGTTGATTGCACCTGTAGGACACGCTTTCATACATTCCCCACAATTACTGCAAAGCTCAGGATTGATTTTTGCAAGTGTTCCGTTAACTGCTATAGCACTACTTGGACAAACCTTCGAGCATTTACCGCAGCCTATACACCCCACATTACAGTTTTTTCTTACCACAGCACCTTTATCCATACTTCTGCAAGAAACAATGTATTCATCAAATTTAGGAACCATTTCAATTATCTTTTTAGGGCATGCAGCCACACATTTTTCACAAGCTTTACACCTAGACTCAATAATTCTGGCAAGACCATCAATAATCTCTATTGCACCAAATGGACAAATTCTTGCACAGTTTCCCATCCCAACACACCCGTAAGTACAAGCTGATGGACCTCCAAAAAGGTTTGCTGCTGCAATACAATCTTCTATACCGGAATAGTCAAATTTTGTCTTACAAGAAGTGTATGTGCCTGCACACATTACCCTGGCAGTTTTAGCTACTGTCGATGCTGCTTTAACTCCCAGTATTTCGCCAATTTTCGTTGCAACCTTGTCACCACCCACAGGGCATCCGGTTACACTGCACTTTCCAGCTACAACACCTTCAGCAAATCCGTCGCAGCCTGTTTGACCACATGCACCACAGTTTGCCCCAGGTAATATTTCTCTTATTTTAGCAACCCGTTCATCAACTTTTACTTCAAACTTTTTAGAAGCCAAAGCCAAACCCAAGCCAAATATCAGGCCTAGACCTCCTACTAAACAAGTTGGAAACAACAACTCCTGTAACATAATTTCAACAACCTTTCCGTCAGACTATATTCCAAATAGCCCCTTGAATCCCAAAAATGCCATAGAAACTAGTGCTGCTGCAATAAGTGATATAGGCAGCCCTTTAAGCGACTCAGGAATATCACTGTACTCAAGCCTTTCCCTCACACCTGCAAACAACACCAATGCAAGTGTAAAACCAACTCCCGCAAAAAATCCATATAAAGTTGAGTTTAGTACATTGTAACCTTTATCAATATTAATAAGAGCAGCTCCCAATACAGCACAGTTTGTCGTTATGAGTGGAAGATATATACCCAGTGCCTTGTAAAGTGAGGGCAGAAACTTCTTAAGCACAACCTCAACAAACTGAACCAATGAAGCTATAATCAAAATGAAAACAATTGTATTTAAGTAATCAAGACCATACGGATTTAGAAATAAACCATATATTGCCCTTGTTATACAGGAAGAAATCGTCATAACAAAAATAACCGCACCACCCATACCAAGAGCAGTTTCCAGCTTTTTAGATACTCCCAGGAAAGGGCAGATACCTAAAAACTGTGATAAAACGAAATTATTCACTAATACAGCACTAATAGCTATTATCATTATCTCATTCATCAGACCCTACCCCTCCTTAACCTTTCCCGATGCACCGCAAGGTAGTGGACAGGATGCACAGCTCTTGTTTTCTGTTACATTCATAGCTGAAAACTTGTTTATAAGTCCCATTATTATTCCGAAAACCAGGAAACCGCCTGGAGGAAGTATCATAATAAGCGCAGGCTCAAACAAATTTGCAGTAACGGTTATTCCGAACCATGTTCCTGCTCCAAGCAATTCCCTAACAGAGCCAATGGTAAGCAGTGCAACTGTAAAACCTATTCCCATTCCTATACCATCAAGTATTGAGAGCAGCGCATTATTTTTATTTGCAAACATCTCGGCTCTTGCAAGTATAATACAGTTAACTACTATAAGCGGTATATATATTCCAAGCTCTTTATCCAACTCAGGAAGATATGCCTTTAGCAGCATCTGTATAATTGTAACAAATCCTGAAATGATCGTTATATAGGCAGGGATTCTCACCTTATCCGGAATCACCTTTCTAAGCAGTGAAATTACCAGATTAGAGCCTACCAAAACCGCTGTTGCAGCAAGTCCCATGCCAATCCCGTTTTTAGCAGAAGTAGTAACAGCAAGAGTAGGACACGTGCCAAGTACAAGTCTAAATACCGGATTCTCTTTTAAAATACCGTTAGTAAGAGTCTTTACTGCTTTCATCAAGAGTCCCCCTCTCTTTTTTTGAGCTCACCATCAACCTCTATTGCAGCCTGTACTGCTTTTATAACTGCTTTCGAGGTTATTGTAGCCCCACTTACTGCATCAATCTCCTCATCTTTTGAACTACCTGCTTTAACAACTGTCAAAGGCTCTTTAGGTGTTATACCTGCAAGCTGCGAAATAAACGCCTCGTCCCCAGCTTTAGATCCAAGCCCCGGCGTTTCACTATGGCTTACAATCTCAACACCTGTAGTCTTACCGCTATTATCTATACCAACAGCTACAGAAACAACACCTCCATAACCGATACTTTCAACTGAATAAACTCTACCGATTACTTCACCGTTTTTTAGGCTGTTATATGCCTTTTTAACAAGTCTTTCGTCCTCATTTGTTCCCGTAACAGACTCCAAGTCCTTTACTTCTTCAAAACTTTCTGCTGCGGAAAATACCTCTTTCCTGGCACTTTCCTCCTGCAATCTCACCTGCTCTTTGATTGCATCCTTTGTAGCATAGTTTGTAATTGCAAGTGCCATTGTTACTATAGTACAAATCAAAAACAAAACAATTGTAGGCTTAATTATATCACGCAACAGCTTTTTCACCTCCAAAACTTTTTGGCACCGTATATCTGTCAATAAGCGGAACGCATATATTCATAAGCAATATTGCAAAGGACACTCCTTCGGGGTAACCCGTGTAAAGACGTATGACTGCTGTCAGGATTCCACAGCCTATTCCCATAATTATTCGACCTTTGAAGGTAACCGGAGATGTAGTATAGTCAGTTGCCATAAAAAATGCTCCAATCATCAACCCCCCTGATAATATGTGGTAAAGCCAATCACCAGTAAATAACGTCTGACCTCTAAAAATCCAGGTTAAAATTGCAACGCTTCCAATATAAGTTACGGGTATTTCCAAGCCTATAACTCTTCTAAATAATAGATATACGGCTCCTATAAGCAGAGCTGCTACAGAGATTTCGCCTATACATCCCGCTTTATTTCCAATAAACAGATCCCAATATCCTACCAGATTTACTTCATTTCCCTTAACAAATTCTTTAATCTCAAAAAGCGGTGTAGCGCTTGAGATTGCATCAGGACCAGATTTTACAAACCCAGTCATCTGTTTTACATAGGCATTTAGTAAAAATACCCTAGCAACCAGTGCAGGATTCATAAAGTTTTGACCGAGACCACCAAATAGCTGTTTTACTATTACTATTGCAACAACTCCTCCAACTGCTACCATCCATAGAGGTAATGTAGAAGGAAGATTTAAAGCAAGCAACAGCCCTGTTACCACAGCGCTGAAATCAGATATGGTCGACTCCCTTTTCAAAACCTTCCTTGTCACATACTCTGATATTACACATGATAGAATCGAAACCACAATTACAAGAGCAGCACGTATTCCAAAAAAATATATACCCGCAAATGTTGCAGGAAGAAGCGCTATTACAACATCTATCATTATTCTCTGTGTACTCGAATTACCTCTAATATGAGGAGATGATGACACAACAAGTCTATTATCCAAGTTAACTTTCCCCTTTCGCAGCTGCCTGTCTTAATTGTGCTTTTCCAAGCCTTATTGACTGTACTAACTGAATCTTTGCCGGGCAGGAATAAGAGCAACTGCCACATTCTATGCAATCACTAACATGATATTTCTTAAGTTCTTCAATATTTTCCTTTAATGAATTGTTGTTCAAATAAAGTGGCAGCAAGTTCATTGGACACGCCCCAGCACATCTGCCACACCTTATACAAGCAGTGGATTTCGGAAGAACAGCCTCCTTTTCATCAAATGCAAGAAGTGCATTCGTATGCTTAAGAACAGAGGTTTCCAGTGAAAATTGGGCTATCCCCATCATAGGTCCACCCATGAGTACCTTTGCAGGAGGTACTTTAAAACCTCCGGTGAATTCAAATACATCCGACAGTGAAGTACCTATAAGAACCTCAACATTAGATGGATTTTTTACGGCAGATCCGTCAACAGTAACTCTCTTTTTTATAAGTGGCATTCCCGTCTTTATATACTCTGATACAAATGAAATGCTGTTAACGTTCATAACTATAACACCAACATCGGCTGGAAGCTTCCCAGAAGGAACTTTCCTTCCTGTAGTAGCATATATAAGCATTTTCTCCGCGCCTTGCGGGTAGCGAGATTTTAGCTCTACTACATTGATTTTGTCGCTCTTAGATGCCAGGTGTGTCATTTCTTTTATTGCTTCCGGCTTATTGTCCTCAATTCCAATAAGGACATTCTTTATTTTCAACGCCTCTATTACAATATCTATTCCGTCCATGACATTCCAGGAGTTTTCAATTATCTCCCTGTAGTCTGAAGTAATGAATGGCTCACATTCCGCGGCATTAACAATTAGTGTATCAATTTTTTTACCTTGAGGGGGTGAAAGCTTGATATGTGCTGGGAACCCGGCTCCACCCAAACCAACCAGACCGGATTTTCTTATAGCACCAATAAATTCCTCACAGTTTGTGTATTTCGGAGGCTTAATACTCGCATCAACCTTCTGCATGCCATCAGTTTTAATTTCAACTGATGTAACATAAACACCTCCCGCATAAAGCATTGGTGAAACGTCGGTTACAATACCTGAAACACTTGAATGCACAGGCGCAGAAACAAATTTGTCCGAGTTTCCAATCACCTGCCCCACCTTAACTTCGTCACCTTTTTTAACATGCGGATCGCAGGGCGTGCCTATATGCTGAAGCATCGGTATAATAACCTTTTGAGGTACTGTCATTTTAACTGTTTCACAATTTTCAGTTCTTTTGAAATGAGGAACTGTCGTCCCACCTTTAAACATCCTTTTTAACAACATACACCCAACCCCATTTTATCTATATTAACTTTAATAATATAAAAACTCGTACTTGATTTCTACATGATAATTTTGCCGTTTAATTAACATTTTTTAAGCAAGGCAATTCCTGATTATTCTGTATTGGAATATCCTTCCTCTAGCTTATAATTATATTTATTATTTCATTGCAAGTCAATTGAATAATTCATCTAAGCACTTAGTCTAAAGTACATTTCCAACACTGTAAACTTCTAATTTTTTTATATAAAAACGCGTTTAATATCCTAAGCCTCATGCTTTGAAAAATTACGTTACATGTTACAGCATACAATTCATTTTTATTTGTTGATTTTGTCTTTTATACTAAAGATTCATCATATATTTAATACAAAGAGGGGAGGTATAGGTCAAATATGCTAACTATTTTTAAACGATATGGGAATCAATTGGCAAGTATTTTAATTGTTGCAGGTTTACTTTTTGGAGCATATGTTGGTATAAAGTATGTAATAGCATTTCTCGCCCCCTTTATCCTTGCCGTTATAATATCCAGTATTAATGAGCCGGTTGTCCGTTTTCTTGAATCAAAAGCAAAAATGGACAGAAAAGCCGCTTCCATAAGCTCTTTGATCTTAAGTGTATGTGTTATTGCTGCTATTGCAGTGTTGGTATTGTTTAAAACGTACGGTGAGCTCATCAAACTCCAGCGAAATCTTCCTGCCTATATAGACAGCAGCTCATATATTTTATCGGGTTACTATTCAAGGATAAACTCCTTTTACAACAACCTTCCATATCAAGTACAAAGCAGCTTTCGGGAAAACCTCCTTGTTTTTCTACCAAAAATTGAAGGGCTAATAACCTCTATTGCCACATCAATAATTAATAGTATAACATCACTGCCCAAGCTTGGAGTTTTTACCACAGTCACCCTGCTTTCATCGTATTTTATAAGCAGTGACAGGAAAAATATAAGAAACTTTATATACAGGCAAATACCAAACAGATCTCAGAAAAACTTCTATACTGTGAAGAACGGCACTGTATCCTCAATATTCGGTTACTTTAGAGCGCAAATGATAATTATGACTGTCACATTTGTTGTGTCCACCCTTGGCTTTATAATAATAAATACCGAATATGCAGTTCTAATGGGGTTAATCACTGCATTAGCCGACGGTATTCCACTACTCGGCTCAGGCATCGTCATGATACCTTGGATAATCTGGAACTTCATAACCGGTAATATCAGGATGGGTCTGGGTCTATCAAGCGTTTATCTCTTTGCTGTTATAGTAAGGCAAATTATCGAGCCCAAGATTGTTTCCAACCAAACAGGCCTTCACCCGCTTGTAACTCTAATTTCAATGTATCTGGGCCTTATGATATTCGGGGTAACCGGCCTGTTCATAGGCCCTATAATAATGATTTTCCTAAAGAGCCTGCATTCATCCGGTGTTGTAACTATTTGGAACGAATCCCCATAACTACACGCTCAATCCCGGCAAGATCTCTTTCTATTTTAAGATTGTCAAAGCTGTCTTTCATTATTTTCAAGACTTCTTGAGACTGGTCATATCCTACCTCAAATGCAAGAAGTCCATTTGGCTTTAAATAACGGATTGAATCTTTTGTGATTCTCCTATAAAAATCAAGGCCATCGCAACCTCCATCTAAAGCAGATCTAGGCTCAAAATCCTTAACCTGCTTTTCAAGAGTCTCAATATCTTGTACCGGTATATAGGGAGGATTTGAAACAATTATATCAAAATCACCTGATGTAACATTATCAAACAAATTGCTCTCTATAAACGTTATTCTATCCTCCACGCCACATTTCTGAGCATTTTTTCGCGCCATCTCAAGTGCCCCTTTAGAAATATCTACAGCTGTAACTCTGCTGTTTTTAATAAAGTAAGCCAAACTTATTGCAATGCAGCCTGAACCGGTTCCAACATCTAATATATCAATATTCCCTTTTCCACTGGCAAATTGAATTACCGATTCGACCAAGATTTCAGTATCCTGTCTGGGTATCAATACATCCGGCGATACTATAAAATCCAAAGACATAAACTCTTGAGAGCCTGTTATATATTGAAGCGGCTCACCATTAATTCTCCTTTTTATTGCCTCTAAAAAACTATTAAACTGGGAGTTATTCAATATATAGTCATCGTGGGAATAAAGATAGGCCTTATCGCAGCCTAAAACATGGCATAATATTGCCCCGGCTGTAACTACCGGGGCCTCTATATTTGATAACTTTAGCATCTTACTGCCTTCTGTAAAAGCTTGCTTTAAAATCACTTTCTTCTTCCTTTCCAAAACATTACCATTTATCTTCACCTTCATTGGTAGTATCCAAAACATTATTCATAGCTTCAATAGCTACTTCTACCATACTGTCATCAGGCTCTTTGGTTGTATACTTTTGAAACATCATACCAGGAACATTTAGCAACTGTACAACTTTGGATTCGCTTTTTCCTGCAAATTTTATAATTTCATAGGAAATACCTGCAACCACCGGCAACAGTAACAACCTTATTATCATGTTTTTCCATGCTTCATTATACCATCCTGCAAATGAAAACACCAGAATACTAACAACCATAACAGTGAACAGGAATGAGGTACCACAACGCGGATGCTTGGTTGAGTACTTTTGAACATTCTCAACAGTAAGCTTTTCTCCATGCTCATAGCAGTGAATGGTTTTGTGCTCCGCACCATGATACTGCCAAACCCTTTTTATATCATTAAGCTTTGATATCAATACAATATACGCAAAAAACAAAACTATTTTAACTACGCCCTCAACAAGATTGTAAAATATGACTCCGGTATTGGTATCTTTATTAAAGTGGAAAAAACCTGCAATAAAGTTTGGCAGAAGGATAAAAAGCCCTACGCTGAATACCAAGGATATGACAACCGAAATGTATATTAAAGCATCCTGTAGTTTATCACCAAACACTTTACCTAAAAACTTATCAAAAAATTGGTCAACCTTTGAAGGTTCTTTACCTTCTTCCTCTTCAACCTCAAGATCAACAAACTCCGCTGAAAACATTAAAGCCTTTATACCAACAACCATTTGTTTAACAAGGCCAACAACACCTCTTACCAAAGGCAGTTTGGAAAATTTACTTCTCTTTGGCAAAGGCCTCTTTTCTACAATTATTTCCCCATCAGGCTTTCTTACTGCAATAGCTATATTGTTGGGTCCCATCATCATCAAGCCTTCAATAAGCGCTTGTCCGCCTATACTAGTCATATGCGTTGGTTTATTATATATATCTGAATTATTCATTTTTGACCTCATTTCGCATTTTCTTTTTATTATACTCCATACATCTTTTAAACTCAAGCAAAGTAAACATGCACCAATTGTAAATTTTGTATGAACTCAGCCAAATAAAAAAGTCAGCTTCGCCGATTTATAGCTAGGGTATTCCTCTGCAGCAAACAGCCTTTCAGTAGACTTTTTTGATGCCAGAAAGAAATGCACTTTCTTAGGCATTAAAAATAGGCTTTATGAGTTCATCTCAACTCATAAAGCCCAATATCGGTTAAGTATTACAATCTACTAATGATTTTTGCCGTTCCTTTGCATGCCTTTTCCCCTGAAGCCGTTTTCATCTTTTCTTCCGTTATCTTCTATAGCCTTGTCAGCGTTTACTTCTGTTTTTTCCTGTTCTTTTTCAATTTTCCTTTCACATTTTTTATCTGGATTTTCGCACTGTCCTTCAATCTTCTCACACTTTTCTATCTTCTTTTCAACTGGCTTTACAGCAGCTTGTTCCGCATTAGCCTCTGTTGCCTGTTTATTTTCTGCTTCTATTTTTTCTGCAGCTTCTATATTTCCCATAATTTTTTCATGCTTATTTCCATGCTTTTTATTACACTGCTGCATCATTACAATTTTTTCATCTATTTTTGGCAATTTGTCTTTTTTGTCCTTATCTTTACATTTTCCCATATTAAGCTCATCCATTATTTCTTTCTTATACTCTTTTAACTCGTCTTTTATTTCTTCCATTTCCTTCTTATTTTCAACAGCAGCCTTCAACTTTTCTTCCGCTGCTGCAACAGCAGTTTTATCCCCTGATTTCTGCGCTGCCTTCAGTTCTCGTTCTGCAACCTTTTGTTCCTTGTCAGCCTCTTTTAAATTTGATTTTGCAGTAGCAAAAGTACTTTCAACTATTGATCTTTTTGCAATTTTCTCAACTGCTTCCTTCAGACTTGCTTCAGATTCTTTAGGAATAACTCCTGAAACCTTAATAATTATTTTATCTGCTGTTTGTTTGGTAATCTCAATACCATTAAAAACATACTCTAGATCCTTATCCTTTTCTGTTGCAGCTTCAGCTTTTTTGTTTGCCTGATCTACTGTTTTTATGTATGCTTTCATTACTTTTTCCATCAGTTTGTAGTTTTTCTTTTCTGTCATTATCTGAGCCTCAGCAAGTCTTTCGTTTGCGAAGCTCAAGAGCAGTTCTGCTTTTCCTTCATCTGAAAATGTCAGGTTCACCTGTACACTCTCAATCATCCGCTCCAACCCATATATTGGACTGTCAGGTGTTATACCTGCTTTATCATCCTTCGAATCAACTTTAGAAGTTGCTGTTGCCTTTACAGTTGTTGTCGGTGTTGATGTTATAGTTGTTGTTGGTGTTACTTTTATAGTTGCCGTTGGTGTTGATGTTACCACCACCGACGGAGTTACCGTTGGCACTATTGTTACTTTTGGTGTTGCTGTCACTGCTATAGTGGGTGTAGCAGTTGGTGTGGGACTATTTTCTGCATGTACACTCATAGAGCTTAAAGAAACAAACATAAAAGTTGATAAAAAAATTAAACCTATCTTTTTCATTTACATTTCCTCCGTTTATCCACAATATAATTATAATAGTAATACGAAATATAGTAATTGAAATTAGGGGTTGATTTGTATTTTCAAAAAAATATTTGCTGTTATCACCATATGCAATAATACAATTTATTCTTAGATTTCCATATTTACCTCACTAAACATTAGTAAGTTCGGTTACAGATTATAAATATTTACGTTATGGAAAACAATGTGTTATTATATTATCAGCATTTTGTTTATTAAATTTAAGTCTACTTTCAGGAGATATTTAGATGGAATATGTAACTATTGGAAGAGAAATATATCCCGGTATGGTTATATCATTATTTTGTGACTCAGAATATAAATTTGATCAGGACTGTAATGCTTGCAATCTATTCCGTTTGATTATAATCGAAGAAGGCTCAGGTATCGCAAAACTCAATAATAAAAGGTTTCTTCTTAATGCGCCTTCACTTCTTTGTGTTAGTGAAACAGAATCCCTCTGCCTTGAGCAAGGCTCAAACATTAAAGCTAAATCTCTATATTTTCATCCATGTGCCGTGAACAGCAATTTTAACTTCAGTACAATACGTAATAATAACAACGCTTTATCCCCAACTGAAGTAAACGACTGCACTTGCCTCCAACCATATTATACAAGGACTTCCGAGTATGCTGGATATTTAAATATAGGCCCGCTTACCTTAAAGAGAATGCTTCAGCTTTTTGATTTGATAAATAATGAATTAACAAGACAAAAGGATGAATTCTGGCCATGTAGGGGCAGATCATACTTTTTAGAGCTTTTATTTATTGTAGAAAGAATTTATTTCAATCCTGAAATAACTAAAGAGCCCGTACTGCCTGATCACCCAAATGATATTGACTCTGTAATTCTTTATTTGCACACAAACTACCAGAAAAAGATTACAATAGAAGAGCTCACCAAAAGCTTTCACATCAATAGAAATACCCTCAGAGAGCGCTTTGAGGCAGCTACCGGTATGTCAGTACTGACTTATCTGATAAACTTACGTCTTCGTATAGCCGCTTTAATATTAAAAGATACTACAGTACCAGTATCTGAAATTGTGGATCGTGTCGGTTTTAATGACAATACAAATTTCGGACGTGCATTCCGTAAAGCGTATGGGTGTTCGCCTACAGAGTACAGACAGGAATATTGCTGGTTGTTGAAGGGATAACTGAATTATGCAAAAATGCAGAGTAATTATGCTATTAAGCTATTAAAATAAAAACATCTTCCTGCTAAACTATATTCAAATAATACTTTTTAACAGGGGGAATTAATATGCCTTTAATTAAAGCACTTTTTTCCGTAATTATAATTTACACTTTACTTTTAACCGGTTGTAGTGTTAATGAAGCTCCAACTAAACCAACCGACAAAATTGCCAATCCTGTCCCGAGCGATTCCTCAACCATAAGTTCAGAAACGGAATCGCCCTGGGAAATTGCATTCAAATCAACTTTTGATGAATCAACTTTTACACTGGCAGGTTTTGAAGATGATTCTACAGGAATATTGATGGGACATCATGGTGCAATTCATTACACAAAAGATGGCGGCAAAACTTGGTCAAAAGCTGCAAATGAAGCGCATCATGTTATAGGTCTCGACTTCGTGGACGATAAAAGCGTATACTGCTGCGGAGATCAGGGGACTATAAGATATTCCAATGATGCCGGTGCAAGTTGGACTAAGCTTCCGGAATATGATCCGCTAGATCAGGATCCCTATATTTTTACTTCTTTTGTAAATCATAAATCCGGTTGGGTAGCATCTACCAGTAAACTAGGTTCTACTTCAGACGGCGGCAATACCTGGACCACTCTCAAACTGCCGGAGTCATGCAAGAAAATCGCCTCAATAAACTTAAGTACAGAGTCTATAGGATACATACTGGACACTTCAGGAAACCTATATATAACAAATGACAGTGGCATTAACTGGACTCAAAAATCACTAAACCTCAAAGATACTGAAAAAATAAACGGACTTGCAGCTGCCCAGGTTGCTGTTATACGATTTGCCGACGAAAATAATGGCCTGGCGATATTTTACAATAAAGACGGACAACTAAAAGCTTTAAGAACTGCGGACGGAGGCAACAGTTGGAAAAACGAAGCAATGCCTGAAATGAAGTCGGGATATATTTATCTGAATAGAAATCTACAAACATTGACCATAGCAAACTCCCTAGATGGAGAAATTACTGTACTAAAACATACTGTAAAATAGCTCTATGTACTGCATATTTCCTAATAACTCCATTTAAAATGGTGTTGCAAAGTCTTAGGGGGCGATATCAAACCCGCCCCCCTAAATCATTTGCTTTTCTAGCTGTCATATTCCTTATTTTCGTTAATAAAAATCTTAACATAACTGGAGTCCGAAATGTTAATATTTATTCCACCATTGTCACAAGTCACTTGCTCATCAACCTCCGGCAGTTCTGGTTCTACTGATGTTCCGCTTTCTGAGCAATGTCCCGGGCCTATAAGTCCATTGTTATAGTTATCAAGTGTAGCCGCCCAACTGTTAACCTGATTCCTCTGTGCTCTGCTCAAACTACTCCAATCTGCCGCATTATGTGTTGCAAGGAAGGAATCGGCTGCAGAAATAATTACACAACAGCTGTAGGATCTGCTCCATTATCTATATTCAATTTAGCGCCTAAGAGTTGAGCATATAGTTTGTTAATACCATTAGAGGCATCCCCTGAGAAGCTTAATATTGCGACAGCCTGTTCTGGAGTTGTAACTTGAATAGATTTTGCTCCATTTGGTGTTCCAAGCCATATAGGAAGATGCTTACTTACTAAATCGGGGTTATTGCCGGTAAATCCTGCATGAGTCTTCCAGTAGCCGATTGTAAAGGTACAACCGGCACATGGCACTTTTACATATACAGTAGCCGTATCGCTTCCGGTAGCTCCTGTATCTGCTGTAGTGAAAGTAGCAGTATTTACAACTGTCCTGTTTCCACAGTTTGAATAAGGCCCAATTTCCCTTTTATAATTTAAAGTCTGGGTTGTTGGATCAAGTACATTAGCTTCACCTACAGTTCCATACAAATCATCGCTTATAGAAACGCTCTCATCAATTATCTCAGTAGGATCACTGAATATAACATTAGCTTGGGCACTAAAGGATGTTTCTCCTATAGCCTCAGGCGTGTTTCCGGTATATGAAAATCTGTAGTTCAGGATTGTTACTGTTACGGTATTTATTCTGGTAGTTTTGTCAAGAATCTGTCCTGGAGTTGTCATATATCCACAGATATGTGTCTCTCCACCAGCTAAAACGAATGGGAAACTTCCAATTGTTTGACAGGTTACCGTAACGGGTCCAACCCCTGAAATCTCATCTGTAATACCTAGAATAGTTGCAGATATAGGTGCATTGTTCGTTACAGTGATTGTTCCTGATGCCATAAAGTTGCCATCTACAGGCATCGGAATAACGCTTACCCTGTAATAAGCATTGTGTATACCTCCAATCGGAAGGGTAATAATGGTTGTATCTGCAAAGTTGATATCATCTTCAGACACTTTCTTATCAATAGACCAGTTATAAGTCCTTGTATATGAAGTAGTGGCAGTTTTACTTACGTTAAGAATATTACAGTTTACAGTTACTGTAGCAGAATCTGAAGGACCGATTGTTTTGTCATCTTCATAAATTATTGTAGCAGTATTTGTAAGGGTCCCTTTGTCCGAATCACAACTGAAAGTTTTTTCATAAGTAAGGGTTTCTGTATGGGTAATCCCTGTAAAAAGCACCCCATTAGTATCTGTTACCTCTATACTGCCATGAATAGACGTAGGCGTGCCAGGAAGAATTGTATCAGCTGATGGGCTTGGTCCGAAAGGAGTTCCAAGATGTCCTGAATGGTTGGTAATTGTTATATCCGCTGTTACCTTATAGGTTGCACCAGGAACAACATAATCAACGGGTTCGGTAGGTATTGTTATTGAATAATCATAGCAATAACTTGCACCAGATTGGATGATAGGCATTCCAGATAAATCAACAACACGAGCAGTGTCTGACAGCGGCACGTTTTCAAATCCTCCGTCTGGGTTATATGCAAGGTTCAGCAAAATTGATAGATTTTCAGTTGCTACAGCTCCACCATTAGTTACACATACCTGACCTGTTATTACCGCTAAGTCCGTACCTTCATCCTTAGATACAGTGATTGAATATAATGAAACACCTTGGTCCCCGCGGAATAGATCCCATTTTTCCGGATTTACAGTTTTATCAATTGTCCACTTAAAGGTTCGGGTGTATTCGGCTGAGGCAGTAACTGATGCAGTAAGTGTAGTTCCAGATTGATCCGTTGGGGCAGTTCTAATTCCATCTTGATCTGACATAAAATAATCCATCTCCTTAATATAATACACAATATATTTCTAATATATATTATGTATACCTCAATAGAGTGTGCCCACATAATTTGGCATTGACTCAAATTATATCTTCGTTTACTGTATAAAAATTTGGAGAATTGAGCTTAAACCTATTTGATTACGTAAACAGTATTTGAGAATAATGTAGATTAGCCTGTTGTTATAAATAATTTAACACCCTGACTATATAAACCATGGCATAAAAATAGAGAGTATATGCTACAAAGCATATACTCTCTATTTTCATCTGGCGCGCCCAATAGGAGTCGAACCCATAACCTTCTGATCCGTAGTCAGACACTCTATCCAATTGAGCTATGAGCGCATCCATAAAGCGAACATATAATATAATAATACATCTTTAGAAAAAAATCAACCACATTATTTTCTTTTATTAGCACAACTATCCATAAATATTGAGATATATCTGTAATTTGCAAATTATTTCTTAACCATATAGAAACAGTGAAATAATTTGTTTAATAATTAGAATATATCCCAAGAATGCGATAAACGAGGTTTATTCTTCCTGCAATTTGTCAAAGTTATATGATATAATGATAACGGTTTTATGCAAGAATATTTTCCCAAAACACATTAGAGGGAGCGTAACTATGTTATTTGAATCCTATAAATCGATCCTTTATTCCGATACTTTAATTCCTGATATTTTCATCACCGAGTATATGCCTATGATGAGTGCAGAAAGTTTAAAGGTTTATGTATATTGCCTTTTTCTAAGTAAACACGGTAAAAATGCCTCAGTAGAGGAGTTTGCCAAAAGTTTGGGGATGGATATAGATAAAGTAAAGGAATGTATATCAAACCTTGAAAACTTAGGAGTACTCACATGGAAGCTAGATGGCATTGTTCTCCACGATTTAAAGGAAAAAGAAATAAAAAAGATGTACAGGCTTAAATCTACTTCTTCCCCTGAGGAAGCTGTCAACAACTTTGATAAAAATAAGAAGCGCAATGAAATTATATATACTATAAATAATACATTTTTCCAGGGTGTAATGTCGCCTTCGTGGTACACAGATATCGATGCCTGGTTTGACAGGTATAAATTCGATGAAGATGTAATGTTTTCCTTATTCCAGTATTGTTTTGACCATAAAGGGCTTGTTAAGGCATACATAGAAAAGGTTGCCGAGAACTGGAAGATCAGGAATATTCGTAATTCCTTTGATCTGGATAACTATTCTATTGAGCAAAAGAAATTCAAAGATGTCCGCGGAGCAATAATTAAAAAATTGAAGCTTGGAAGAAACCTCACAGAATACGAAGATGCGTATGTAGAAAAGTGGGTTATGGACTATAAGTACAATTTCGAAATAATTGAGCTTGCACTTAAGAAAACAACAGCCAAATCAAGCCCAAATTTCAATTACATAAACAGTATTATAACTGATTGGTTTACCAATGGCTTAAAATCCAAGGAAGAAATAATGCTATATGATGCAAATAGAAAGAAAAATGCTGCAAAAACCAGTGTAACAACCCATCCAGTGCCAGGTGCACCTCAACAGGGTAACTTTGAGCAAAGAAAGTACGAAGAAGGTTATCTTGATAGCCTGTACGAAAATGCATAATGTAAAGGGTTTTTGGAGGTTTTATGTATAAGAATATAAACGTTTTAATTCAGAATGAATATGATAAAAGGCAAAAGGACATATACGATGAACTAATATTAAGAAAAGAAGAGATATATTCAAAGATACCGAGGATCGAAGAAATTGATAATGCGATTCAGTTTACCGGTATTAAATATACCAAGATGATCCTTCAGGATGCTGGTGTAGCAGATTCTTTGGTTAATGAACTACGTGATAAACTGGACAACCTTAAGAATGAAAAAGCATTGCTGCTTAATGAATTTTCATATCCTTCTGACTATCTTGATCCAAAATATCACTGCATTTCATGTAAAGATACCGGCTATATTAGTAGCCTGGGCAAAACAGAAAAATGCGCCTGCTATAAGCAGAAATATATAGATAATTTGTACAACCAGTCAAACTTGAAACTTGCTCTGTATGAAAACTTTACAAAGTTTGACGTAAGCTACTATCCGGATGTTGTTGATGAAGTGAGGTATGGCATCAGAATATCCCCAAGAAATAATATTTCTAAGATAAAGGAACGGGTTGCAAACTTTGTAGATAACATTGACTCGCCAGACAATAAAAACTTGTTCTTCAGCGGTCCTACAGGTGTTGGTAAAACCTTTATGATAAATTGTTTAGCTGCCGAACTTTTAAACAGAGGCAGAACAGTGCTATATCAAACTGCACCTTCACTATTTACCATTATCAATGAGTACAAGCTGAAAAACTTTAAGGAAACCGATTATGAAGATTCAAGCTATGATAACATATTTGAAGTCGAGGTTCTGATTATTGACGACCTTGGAACTGAATCTCCCTCTGCAGCAAGGTATGCAGAACTTTTAAACATACTCAATTCAAGGCAGGACAAAAACCTTGAACGCCCATGCAAAACTATAATTGCTACAAATATGGGCGTCGGCAAGCTTAATGAATACTATGATGAAAGAGTAGCTTCAAGGATAATAGGAAGTTTTGACCTGTTTAAATTTGCAGGAGAGGATATCCGCATGCTCAAGAAAAACGGGCCAACTCCATAATAGAGCTTATTATAACCCAACAGCCCGTAAAATCCTATCGATAACCGGTTGTTCAATTAAACCACCCATTCTTAGTATATCCATAACATATATAAATCCAATTACAAGCAATCCAGGGATAAATGCAGCAAAATGCAAAAACGTAGTACGCTTTTCTTCTCTTTCCGGCACAATTTCTCTTTTGTTATTATTCCTTATAAAGAGCCGTATCAAGAAATAAAGCCATGCAATAGAAAATGCAAATATCATAACGTAAACAATTATTACAGCTATAAGCTCTATTTGACTCATCTCACTAAAAGACGCAAAAATATCCCCGTTTTGCACATTTTCTACCCCTTTTATGCCACTTTTCTTCATAAACTCATTAGCTTTAAGTGAGACATATGTTAAGCATACTGCAATAGAGTTATTTGTAAAGTGCGCAAACATGCTGCAAAATATTGAATTGCTCTTATAGACCAAAAATCCCATCAAAGCACCCAAAATAAAAGTACCTAAAAATCTCTGAAAGTCCATATGCATCAATCCAAACAGAAACGCCGTAATAAATATCGATTTCACTGCACCAAATTTTTCGAGGCCTCTTTGAATAACGCCCCTGAAAAGAACTTCTTCGCATATTCCGGCAGAAACCCCTATAACAAAGATTCCTATTAAAAGCCCCCAAGATTCAGTTGAAATAGGTGCCTGGAACACTTCATATTTCCCGAATATTAATTTGATAACCCAGTAGTTCAAAAAGTTTAAAGCTCCAATGACAGGCAAAGAAAAAACTATTATCCAAAAAATTAAAAACAAATTTAAAATTCCTGGCTTGTTTAACCTCAATACTTTTTTTACATCATATTTAAAAATCAACAAATATGCTATAGGAGGAACAAGTATCAAACCAAATTCAGTTATTAAAACACCGTAGTTTACATTCCATTTTTGAACTCTTGTTCCAAGATATAAAAATATAACTACAACTAATGAAAAAAGAACACCGACTTGCAACACTGATGGCTTTTTAAAGCTATCTTCCTTCCTCTCTACAAACTCGTTGTTATTCATGTCAAGCGCGTTGTATTCTTCCATTTTTTATCCCCCTATGGTTCAAAATATATTGCTGTAAAATGAAACGGGGGCATAAAGCCCCTCGTAATAAATTATAATAGATTTTTTAAGATAGTTGAAGTATTTTTAGAAAAAAACTACATTGTGAGTACTCCGTTAGGGGTATTTATAATCATCAAAATCTTTTCTTCTTTACCGTTTTCAGCATTAATATATACAAGAAAATCCCTATCATTTAATTTCCCCTTAAACTCATAAGTAAATATCTCTGTTTTATAATCGGTAGGTATCATTGCAAGCCCAGTACTTGAAATTTGCATCTTGGAAGTTATTAATGCACGTGCTTGTTCCATAGTTATTTTAGGAGCCGGAATATTTCTTTCACTGTGGGAAGAAATATATCCCTTACTTTCAAAGCCTATCACTTCTCCATTATCCAGCGCTACCTTTACTTTAATCAAATCAGGATATATGGTCACATTATTCTGGCTATAGGCATAATTTATCACTGCTGTATTATCTTCCTTTAAGTAATAGGTATCAACCATATTCTTATATCCGTGTTCTTCAAGAAATTTCTTTCCAAATTGCTTTGCCTGATCCATATTTATTTTTTCTGCTGGAACAGACCTGTTATAAAGCATCCATAAAACATGTCCGCCCTTCTGAGCTACATCAATATTAGCATTCTGTTCCTTTGGAAGATTCTTAAAAGTAACGTTATAACTGTAAGTCTTGATCTTGCTTTTATCATCTCTTCCTATATCATTTACAGCTGCAACCTTATCCTTCCCAAAAAAGTTTATTACACTTTGCTTTGCCTGCTCAGAATTTATATCGTTGCCTGTAAGCCCTTTTGGTTCAGCTGATGTCATATGATCTGAAAAGGGACCGTCATATATAAGAGTAGGGTAGTCCTGAAAAGTCTTATCAACATTTTCAAATTGCTGAGATGGCATTTGGGAAGAGGTTTTTTGAAATAATTTAGTCCCCTTATTGGCAAGTTCACCCCACTTAATTCTACCTGAAGTCAGCTGGTTTTGAAGGTCATTCAAACTCTGTTCCAGTGAAACTGAATATCCATGTAGGTTTTCAATAAGCTTGTACTGTTCATCGGTAAGCTTCTTGCCATCCATATTCTGATTGTTAATCGAATACGCAAGGTCGCCAACCTGAGTCAGAAATTTGGATGTATTGGCAAGAACCTGCTGTGATACAGGCAACTGGCCAAGGTTTGTCTGCGCCAAATTTGCCTGCCTCCAAGCTTCTTGCATTGTTGATGCAGTCTTATTCGGTGTAGAGGTTATTAGTGATTTTATAAGCAATACCTCAACATTATTTACATATCCTGTCATATCATAAAAAGCACGGTTATACTGATTATCCAACTCCTGCCTCAAATTAGCAGCATGTTTATACTGATAAATTCCCCATATTGCCACTGCCGCAATAACTACAACTACTATACTATACATCTTTCTGTCTGATAAACGTCTCTTAAAATCCAACAACTTTTCTCTTATACTCAACAGTACTGCACCTCCTATATTCCGAAATTATGTTTTCCTATTTTCTTAAGTATTTTTCTTGACCATATCCATTTGCTGGTTGCGGTTGCAGGATTCCAGTAATACAGACATCCGTTGCTTGGGTCCCATCCGCTCAATGCATCTCTGGCAGCTTTCACAACCGTGGAATTGGGATCTAATGCAACACTTATCTGTCCATCTGAAACAGCAGTAAAAGCTCCCGGCTGATAAATGACACCAGCTATAGTTTTAGGGAATCTTGAATCCCGTGTCCTGTTTAAAATAACTGCTCCCACAGCAACCTGCCCTTCATATATCTCGCCTCTTGCCTCTCCGTTTATTGCTCTTGCTAAAAGCTGTTCATCACTCACCCTGCTGGCTTGGGCCATTGCAGCTCCGGATTGCGCAAATGTTGTAAGCCCCATTGACTCCAACGTTTTCTCTTCTGCTATTCCATTTGCAGGTAACTTATAAGTCATCTGGAAATCCCTTACTGCAAGGAATGTATTTAAGTCATAATTTCCACTAATACTTCCATCATAGTATCCCCAGTTTTTAAGCCTCTGCTGAACCTTCATTACATCGTCGTTTTCCATACCCGGTGCCAGCTTCTCCGCTATAGGAGTAATAAATACCTGTCCGTCAAATACTAGAGATATGGCTAGGGAAAAAACTATTACAAGTATTACTAGCACTTTTATAGTTTTCAAAATAACTTCCTCCTTTCAAGAATTAAATGCAATAAATTTGAACCATACACTGTCTTACTGCGTATATACCGCCAAATTTTACTTTTAATTACTTTTTATTTTCTGTGTTTTTATAAAAAAATATTCGTTGTGTATAGCTAACAAAATGTAAAATTAGATAGTTTTAATGTATAAGTTTTATCCGACTTCCAAATACTAACTGGTAACTAATAATAACTGAGGTTTGGTAATGGACGTTTTATATTTGTCAATTTCAATGGGCGCTGGTCATTTAAGAGCTGCAGAGGCTTTGAAGGAATACGTCGATGAAATGTATCCGGATTCAAGATCTCTGGTAATTGATACATTTAAATACATAAATCCGCTAGTTCATAAAGTATTCGTTGACGGGTATCTGAACATTGTCAGAAGTATACCTTATGCTTATGGTGCTCTCTATAGAATGTCCGAGCAAATGGATAATATGAATAAACTGAGCCATGCCCTCAGTAAGCTGTTTTCATACAAACTTATGAAACTAATTGAGGAGTTTAAACCTTCAATCATTGTCTGCACACATCCGTTTTCCCTACAAATTGTTTCCTGCTTGAAAAAGGAAGGAAAAATCACTATCCCCTGTATAGGAATTTTAACCGATTATGTAAATCATCCTTTCTGGTTCCATGACAATATTGAAGCATATGTAGTTGCACACGATAATATAAAACACGATATGATAACCAGCGGAATACCTGAACACCGAATATACTCTTTTGGAATTCCCGTTTCAAAAGTATTTCTACAAAAAAAATCAAAAGAGAAACTTTTAAGAAACTATGGTCTGGAAGACAAATTAACTATTTTGATTATGGGAGGAAGCCTTGGGTTTGGTGACATTAAAAAAGTATATCTTTCTTTCCTTAATATCAAAAAGGATATACAGGTGATAATTGTAACTGGTAAAAACAAAAAGCTTAATCAGCAATTAAAAATACATCTAAAAAAAGATAATAAGAAAGTTATGCTGATAGGTTATACCAACGAAATCTGTAATTTGATGGATGTTTCAGATTTATTGATAACCAAGCCCGGAGGTATGACCATAACCGAAGCCCTTGTAAAAGAGCTTCCTATCTTCATAATATCTCCTATACCTGGGCAGGAAGAACGCAACTCCCATTTTCTAACAAGCAATGGTGTAGCTGAAAGATTAGTGAAGGAAGACGATATTCCTACCCTTATAAATAATATAATTGATAATCCTTATCGGCTGGCAAACATGAGAAAAATGTCTCAAAATCTATCCATGCCCAACTCCGGTTTTAAAACAGTTTGTCTTATGGAAAGGCTTGTTAATAATAGACTATATAATTAACGACTCAATCAAATTAAAACTATAGTAAAACCCTATCTATTGTTCACAAATTATTCACAAATACTTAAAACTTATCAATTAAAATCTTAACTAATTATCAAGAAAAAGCTATTATCAAACAGCACATTACCATGGAGGATTAACATATGGAAAAAGCAAACTTCCTTGAAGAAGCGAAAATAATTGTTTCTCTAAAAAAGGAAATACACAAGGTAATTATTGGCCAGGAGTATATGATTGACAGAATCCTGATCGGCCTTTTAACTGGAGGGCATATTTTGTTGGAAGGTGTTCCAGGCCTCGCCAAATCACTAACTGCCAATACTATAGCTCAAGTTGTAGGCGTTGATTTCAAAAGAATACAATTTACTCCAGACTTGCTGCCGGCAGATATTCTCGGTACTGAGATATATAATCAAAAAAACGGCGAGTTTATAATTAAGCAAGGCCCTATATTCAGCAATTTAATTCTTGCAGATGAAATAAATCGTGCTCCTGCGAAGGTGCAATCTGCCTTACTCGAAGCAATGCAGGAAAAACAGGTAACTATTGGTGAAAAAACTTATCAATTGGACAAGCCTTTTTTAGTCATTGCAACCCAAAATCCACTTGAGCAGCAGGGAACTTATCCTCTTCCTGAAGCACAGCAAGACCGCTTTATGTTGAAATTGAAAATAAACTATCCTGGCAGGGACGAAGAAAGAAATATCATTGACTCCTGCACTACGGAGCAAGCATCTGAAACTGATGTCAAAAAGGTCTTATCCCGCGAGGATATTTTTAGACTTAGGAAAATAATCGACACCATATATATTGATGAGAATATAAAAAATTATGTTCTCGATATTGTTTTAAAAACCAGGGAAGAGTCTGCATACATCTCCTGCGGTGCTTCTCCTCGTGCTTCAATAAACCTTATTAAAGCAGCAAAAGGCAGGGCCTTCCTAAAAGGCCGTGACTATGTAGTACCCGATGATATTAAAGCTATGGCTTACGATGTATTAAGGCACAGAATTATACTATCCTACGAAGCTGAAGCCGAGGATATAACTTCAGAAAAAATAATTGCAGACATACTCGAACAAGTTAATTTACCTTAATTAGACATTTAGGAATAACCCATGCTTACTTTTTACAGGAGCTGTTTTCCTTTTTAGGATGCTGAAAATATAACTTTACCAAGTAATATTTCAGTTATTCTATAGCCGGATGGAAGGAGTCCAGATATGCTTTCGAAGGAACTTATCAAAAAGATAAGACAGATTGAAATAAAATCGAATAAATTGGTTAACGAGATTTTTTCGGGTGAATATCGTTCAGGGTTTAGGGGTAAGGGAGTGGAATTTGAGGATATCCGCCAATATTACCCCGGTGACGATGTCAGAAGTATTGACTGGAATGTTACAGCCCGCCATAATAAAGCATTTGTCAAACGATTCTGTGAAGAAAGGGAATTAAACATGTTCCTTTTAATAGACATGTCCCGTTCAAACAGCTTTGGCACCAAGAAGGATTTAATTGCTGAAGTTAGCGCAACTTTGGCCTTTTCAGCAAGCAAAAACAATGACAAGGTCGGCGTTATATTCTTTACTGATAAGGTTGAGAAATTTATTCCTTCTGTAAACGGCAGAAAGCATATTTTATCTATAATAGAAAACATCTTGAATTTCCAGCCCGAGCTTTCGGGGACTGACCTTGCCAAAGCATTGCAATATTTTAACCGTATTGAGAAGAAACGCAGTGTTGTTTTTGTTATATCAGACTTTCTGGATGATGGATATAAAAAGGATTTAAAGATTACTGCCGGAAGGCATGATCTCGTTTTGGTGCGTGTTGTGGACCGAGCTGAGGAATTTATCCCAGGTGGGGCTATTTTTACTTTTGAAGATCTTGAAACCGGTGAAACAATTATACTTGATAATATTAAAAATGAACAAAAGCTTGATACCGGTACAAATCTATTTAAACGCAACCTAATCAATATTTACACCGATGAAGATTATGTAAAGCCATTAAAACAATTTTTCAGAAGAAGGGGTCAGCGATGAAAAAAAGTAAAATTTCACTTCTTCTATTAATTCTATCTCTGTTTTTTGTTTTTTCATCTGTTTGTATTTCGGCCGAAGAACGAAGTATTTATGTAGGTGATTTAATTCAATTAAAAATTGAATCACAGAATTTAACTTTAGATGAAATAACAGATAAGTTCAAGGATTTTGAGATAGTAAATGTTTCTGATATCACCAATGGCTATCTGCTCACCCTTCGAAGTTTTGAAACTGGTGAGAAAACTGTACAAATAGGTGATAAGGAAATCAAAATAGTAATTAAATCTACTCTCTCTGAGATAGAAAGAAAGGAAGTATACGAAGGAAACTTAAACCCACAAGGAACAGGATTCTATTTGCAATGGAAATATATACTCTTTGCCCTGATTGGTATCTTTTTGTTGACGGGCGGGCTTAATATTTGGTTATTTTTGAAGAAGAGGAAGGATTCCTCATTAAAACCCCATCAACGTTTTATTAATTCGATAAGTGATTTATCAATAGATCAGGATGATTATTTAGTTAAGTTGACTGTTTGCTTTAAAGAATACATCGAAGCCACCTATTCATTTCACATAAAGGGCAAAACATCAACTGAAATTATTAATGAAATAAGCCGTATGCCTGGTTTGAATGAAAAAATACCGGAAATTAAATCATGGCTTCAGGAAAGTGATTACTACAAGTTTTCCGGCACTGCTGTACCAATGGCAAAAAAACTTGAGCTTATGGGTAACCTGCAGGAATTGGTTGGAAGGATCGAAGAGACAAAAGAAGGAGAAATACGATGAGATTGGCAAATTGGTATTTTCTTATCTTTATACCTTTAATTATATATTTGTTTTTTGTAAGCAGAAAAAAGTCAGCTCTGAAGTTCTCAAGCGTTAAACTTCTAAAGAGCTATGGTTATAAAAACAAGATCAGGCACAAAATCGGAAGGTATTTGGTTGTTTTAAGCCTTATATTGATGGTTATTGCAATGGCAAGACCACAGCTGCCCGAAAAAAATTCTCCAATTTCAAAGCAGGGAATTGACATAGCAGTAGCTCTAGACGTATCTGGTACTATGCAATCGGTAGATTTTGAACCAAACCGTCTGGAAGTAGCCCGCAAAACCATACAGGATTTTGTAGACCAAAGACCTTCTGACAGGATTGCGCTAATTGCCTTTGCCGGTACTGCATATACAAGAGTTCCATTAACACTTGATCACAATGTAGTAAGAGAGTCTCTTCAGGATATCTCTTTTAAATCTGTCAATGAGGAAGGTACCGCTATAGGTATGGCAATCTCCGTAGGACTGAACAGACTAAAAAAGAGCACTTCTCCATCTAAGATTATGATTCTTCTTACTGATGGAGACAACAATGCCGGATCAATTGATCCGAATACAGCGAGTACATTAGCAAAAGATTCCGGTATCAAAATTTATACAATTGGTGTAGGTTCAGATAAAACAATTATACCCGGAACAAATGAATTTGGCCAAACAGTGTACCAGGAGTATGAGAGCGGCCTTTTGAACGAAGACCTACTGAAGAAAATAGCAGAAACTACAAATGGCCAGTATTACCGGGCAAAGGATTCAAATGCCTTGTCTCAGGTCTTTGCAAATATAAATAAGCTGGAAAAAACCGATTTTGAAAAGGATGATTTTAAGCAGTACACCGAATTGGCTTTCATTTTAATTATAATTGCCCTTGCTTTGTTAATTGTTGGTATTTTCCTTGACTCCTATTATTTCGTAAGGATTCCATAGAAGAACCATTAAGGACAAAAAAATTTTAAGGAGGATCGTTTAATTGAATTTCATAGAGTTTAAATATCCTTTTAATATAATATATATCATACTTCCCTTAGCAAGCTGTATCCTTCTCATCCTAGGTTATAAGAAAAAAGAAAGGATACTGAATTTACTCAGAATTAAAACAGTTAAGAGATTTAGAATCCTTCGCACTGTGCTAGCTGTTCTGGGACTTGCTTTAATACTCTTTTCCCTGTTAGGACCACAAAGCTTTATAGGCCTTGCAAAAATTAATAAGGAAGGTCTGGACATCTATGTTCTTATAGATACATCTAAAAGTATGCTGGCAGAAGATATCAAACCAGATAGACTCAGCAGGGCCAAAAATATTATAGAGAGCATTATAGATAACCTTGAAGGCGACAGAATCGGCTTTATTCCCTTTTCTTCAGCCGCCTACATACAGATGCCTCTGACTGATGATTACGACTTGGCCCGTATGTATCTTGATGTAATTGATACCGATATGATTGCAGGAGGAGGTACTAATGTCGGTACTGCACTCAATCTTGCCGAAAATTCCTTTGAGGAAACTTCAAGTGCTGACAGAGTAGTAATTATTTTAAGTGATGGAGAAGAACACAACTCAAACAGCGTAGATATATTAAAATCGTTTAATGATGAGCACTTGAAGGTATTTACTATCGGTATAGGAACTGCAAAAGGTGGATTGGTTCCTGATTATGGATCTGATGGCGGACAGAAATCAGGTTATAAAAAAGATTCCAACGGAGAGTTTGTTATGTCGAAATTAAATTCAGAAACACTAAAAAAACTCGCTTCTACCGGAAAAGGTTCATATTATCAGTCCTCACTTACAGGTGATGAGATTGCTTCACTTACGAAGAAAATATCTTCTTTAAAGAAAGATACTTACAAGGCAGACGAGGTAAGGAGATTCAAACAGCTGTACCAATTCTTTCTGGGTCCTGGAATATTGTTGTTTCTAATAGCTTATCTCCTGCCCGAAAGGAGGAATACTTTATGAAAATAGCTTCCCTTATTTCAGGACTACTGATCGTTGCCCTGATAATAATGTTTTTCACAGGGGCAATAGATTTTGAGAACAGTATAAACGAATCTATAATTACCGGAAATCGCTCTTATGCAGCCAATAATTACGAACAAGCACTTGAGACTTATAAAAAGGGGTTAGGTCAAAATTCTGAAGAACCCAGGTTAAACTATAATTCTGGCCAAGCTTCCTACCATTTAAATAAGTATGAAGATGCTGTTAATTATTATATTAAAACCTCTGATACACCGGACAAATACTTAAATTCGGGTAACTCCAGTTTAAAACTTGCTGACAGAGCCGCAGATGCTGGTCAAAAGCAGCAGTACTATCAACAAGCTTTAGAAACTTATAAAAAGGGAATAATTGCTTTTCCGGAAAATATACCTTTAAAGTATAACTATGAATATGTAAAAAGCAAGCTTGATGATCAAAAGGATAATAACGAGAATAAGGATAACCAACAGCAAAATCAGGAAAATCAAGACAAGAATAACCAGAGTAAACAAGATGAGAATTCGCAGCAGAATAACCAGAATGAAAATTCTCAACAAAACGAACAAAATAAGGATTCTCAACAAGATAACCAAAATGGAAATTCACAGCAAAAAGATAATAATGAACAAAACCAGGAAAAATCGCAAAATCAGCAGTCTTCACAAGCGGAGAAAAGCAACGGGCAAGATAACGCACAAACTGGAGAACAAAACAAAGAAAAGAATGGGCAAAAAGATGCTTCACAAACGGAGAAATCGGATTCTTCCAATTCAAAACAAACCGACAGCAATGTTACACAAGTGCTCAAAATGCTGGAGAAGCAGGAAGAAGACAGCCTTAAAAATAATCAGGAAATAAAAAGCAATACTAAGGGGGATGAATATGATTGGTAAAAAACTAAAAGCTGCCTTCTTCTTAATAATAATAACCTCATTTATTTTGGGAGCATATAGCAGCGTTCTGGCTAAAGACCCTGAATTTCGCCTTAATATCGATAGTTTAAATCTTCAAAAGGGATCAAGCACTACAATGGTGCTTTCATTGATAAATGTCAAGAATGCAGAAATAAAGGAAATAAAAGGTCTTGATAATTTTGAAGTACTGTCCAAAAATCAGACTAGTTCAAGCCAAGATATCAATGGAGATAAATCCTACAAGATTGATATACATTTTACTATAATGCCAAAAAACGTAGGTCAGTTTACTCTTCAGGGTATTGTGGAATGTAACGGAAACACATACCAGACAAATTCACTTACAGTCAATGTAAGTGAGACTCAAGAAGCACTTCAAAACCTATTTATAAAAACAAATATTTCAAGTACTGATATATATTTAGGTCAAAAGGTTGTGCTGTCTTATGAACTCTATTCACGCTACAGTATTGATACTGAGAATTCCATGTTTAAAGATAAAATAGAAATAAATGGGTTTATGATGAACGATGTGCCTAATGACAAGTTAAAGGTTGAGTATCCTTATCTTGAAGGTAAAAGATATGCTAAATACGAATTAAAACAAACTTATCTAGCGCCAATAAAAGCTGGTACATTTACAATACCTGAATACAATTTTCAGGTCGGTGTCATTACAGATGGAGGTATTTTCGGTTTTTCCCAAACGCAAGTTGAATACCTTAAAACTGAAGCTAAACAATTAACTGTAAAAGCACTTCCTGGAAATCAGCCTTCCGATTTTTCCGGCATTGTAGGAAAACTAAATTTAAAATCTGAATTCAGCCGACAGGAAGTTCCGTATGGAGACTCGCTAACACTGAAGGTAGCTGCTTCTGGCAACTGCGATCTTTCCTTATTGGACAAAATAACTAAAAATGGTGTTCCCGGCTTTACTGTATATGAAACCGGAAAGGATATACAGGAAAGTATTGTAGACAATCAATATTCAGCCCAAAAGGAATATGAAATCATATTAGTTCCCGAGAAAAGCGGAGAAGTAAAAATTGATCCTATTTATATTTCTTACTTTGATACTGAGTCAGGAACCTATAAACAGGCTGAAATCCCTGGAACAACTATCACTGTGACAGGTGAAGCACCTCAGATTCAAACACAAGCACAAAACAGTGGAACCGCTATAACAGAAAAAGTAACTATAGATCAGATAAACTACGCCCCCAAAAACGATGGATACCTCACTATACAATTGAAAAAGGATTACGTTTTTGTTGCCCTGTCAGTGCTAATAATTCTAGCCCTTCTAGCTGTTTTGGCATTTTTCATTCTAAGGTATTTTAAGAAACAAGACAGAAAGCTGCTGGAAATGTATAAACATCTAAAAGGTACAAATGACAAAAACGAAATCTACAATGTGTTAAACGATATGATTAAGTATTGCTTTAACCTGAGTTTGAAAGCCAGCTCTAGGGACACAATCAAAACCAGACTTGCACAATATGAGCTATCCGATCAAGTACTTGAAATCATAGATTATATAGAAAATGACAAAAACAATTCGCACAAAGCTGACACGTATTTGAAAGATAAGATAAAGGAAGTCTACAAAGTGCTCAATAAGCTTCTTAGTAATTCTAAAACCAAACATGAATCTTAGTGGACTCCTAACTCCATGACTGCGCACATATAAATAAGGCTGTTAGCAAATACCTTGCTAGCAGCCTTTTAACATGCTCACCCTATTAAGATTTTTATAGCTGAACTTTTATTCTGAGCTGTTTTAACTAAAAAATCCGCTTTATTCCCCTGATCCTCTTCATATAATGATCAGAATTCAGCAAAGTACAGTCAATAGACCCCTTCGCCTCACTTGCGATTAGTATCTGGCCATCGCCCAAATAAATCCCTATATCCGATATATCCGCCAAATCTTCATTTGCACTCAAAAAAACCAGATCCCCCAACTTTATGTCCTCCACACTTGCAGGACCATCTTTAATAAAGTCAAACTGCTCCATTGTCCCTCTTGGTAAATTAACTCCATTTATCTTTCCGCATATATAAACAATGCCTGAACAATCAATACCTTGTCTTGCACTAACCCCGCCCATCAGATACTGAGTGCCTTTAAACTTCTTAGCTGTGGCTGAAAAGTCCTGCGCCGTTGTTTTGGGAATTGGCTTATTTACCTCTAGCTCAATAGTATTCTTCATCTCAACCCAACCTGTCAGGTTACCGGGCACAACCACTTCATAATAATTCTTCCTTTTGCCCTTTATAAAGAATTCTGTTCCCATCACTGCTTCTTTGAGCGTAGCACTGCCCCCATAACTTGCAAAAACAGGCTTTGTCTTTCCTGTTATTACAATCCTGCTGGAATAAATCTCCTCCTTAACACTTGTACAATCTCTATCGATAAATTTTGAACGCAACCAACCTGTGCACCCATCAACTGTTTTAACCTTCGCCCAGCCATCGCTCTCTTCAATCAAAGTAACCGGCTGATTAAACAAACCCTGAGTTATTCTTTCCGAGTCGATCTTCGCTTCTTTAAAAATATCAACAACAGTATCAATTACAACTGCTTTATCCTTATACCTTTCATTAATAGCTTGCGCACTCTTTCCACCATTCTTTAGCACTTCTGTACTCACCTGTTTGTCACCAGAACTGCATCCAGTCAATATTTGCATAGCTATTAACAAATATATAAATAGAAATTCAACTCTTTTCAAGGCAGACTCCTTTGTAAATGTAATAATATAAGTCAATAAATCGACAAAAAAACTTATAATAATTCTATTACATTTATTTTACTATTGCAAACAAATTTAACCAAATCAACTTCTCTTGATTTGCATGTAAATAATATGATCTGCCTTTCGCTCGAGAGCTCCTTTAACATCTTTAAAGTATCTAAGGATCTTGTATCATCATATTGAGCCAAAATCTCATCCATAATAAGAGGTAGTTTCTCCGATTTACTTTCCATAGTTTTCACCAAAGCAATTCTTAACGCAAGATACATCTGGTCAATGGTCCCTCCGCTAAGCACCGATATTGGGACTATTTCGTTAGCAAAAGGTTCTGTTGTTCTTGGTATTAAGTTTTCATCCACTTTAATATCCCCATACCTTTGAGATGTTATGATACTTACTATTTTAGATGTATTACTGTTTAGTACAGGAGCAAAATCCCGTTTAATCTCAATACTTGCTTCTTCTAAAACTTCAAGGGCTGTTCTCAATGAAAATCCAGTATCCTCAAGCTCCGCCTTTTTAATTTCGAGTTGTCTTACATCCTCTTCAATCTGTTCTAGTTCATTGCTGTCATCAGTTAATCCCGGCAGTGCAATTTCTCTTTCCTTTACGGAAAGCTGCACTCCATTTATCTTATCTAAGACCTTTTGCATCATTTCTTCAATCTGCGCTTTAGTATCTTCTAGCCCTAAATCCAGTATTATCTCCATCAATTCATCATAAGTCAGACCATCAAAGCTGCTACCCGCATAAATTGACTTTATTTTATAGGCATATACATCAAGGCTTTTATATAAATTTTTAATTTTATTATCAATTTCATTTATAACCCCAGCAAGCCTCTCCTCGCAATTCACCTTCTGCCCGCTTATGGAATATGCCCTATTATAGAGATTATTTAGCCTCTTTCCCAGTTCCTCAAGCTTCTCTTCTCCATGGGTTAAATATGGAGTTATCTCCTTATACCTATTGACAGCATTTCGAAATTCCTCAATATGTTCTTTCCTGACTTCATCCTCCTGCCAGTTAATTATTGAGGCTTCCAATAGTTTTTCTTTCATAGATCTTAATAGGTCTAAAATCATATTCGATTTCTTGTCAAGCTCTACTTCAAGTTCATCTATTCGCTCGTTTTGGCTATTAAGCTCATATACTTTGCTGTCATAAAGCGCTTTTTTCTTTAGAAATTCATCAATACTCGTTACTTCAAGCATTTTAAATATATCTGACTGTTTTTTATTTTGAGTTTCTATCTTATCAAGCAATGCTTTTACCTTTTTATCCGATTCTTCTTTACCGTCCTTGAGAGTGTTTGCCAACTTTGCATTATTGTTTTTTAAAACAGCAAGCACAAAAAATAAACTTAGAAGAGCACCCGAACCTATAAAGCTTTGAACAATTCTACCTCCTGAAAATCCATAAAACAGCATTACTGCTATAGACACACAGCAAGCTCCCATCCCTGCTGCAATACCTATACCCTTAAGACTTAATGATTTGATCTTTCTCTGGATTTCCTCATTTTCAAAGCTTTCAAGATTAAACTCGGTACTAGGGGAAGGATCAGCAATGTCAATGTTTCCAAGTGAATTAAATGCCTTAAAGCTCTCTAAATATGCTTCAATTTCCTCTGCCTTTAGTTTTAACTTTTGAATCTCAGATAAAAGCCTTTCCTTCTCGCCGTTTAAGCTTTCAAACTTTGTGTACTGAATGCTAAGTTCATCAGCATCTTCAAATCCAACTCCTTGAAAAGTACCAAGCTTCTCCTTTGTCTTTTGGTACTCACGGATACTTCCAGCGATTCTAACACCCTCACTCTTCAATTCTGAAATTTCACCCACTATATCATTTAAATCCTTCTTTTTTCTTTTGTAAACATCCAACTCTTCTCTAAGCTTAATAATATCCTTTGCCAGCAATATAACAGCTTTTTCTTCTTCAAGATCCACCAATTTCCTATTTAAACCTGCAATTTCATCTTCTATTGAAAAAAGGGATTCCCTTCCCTTTATAAGACTCTGTTTTCTAATATTCAACTCATTTAATTTTGAATTTATCATATCAAGGGGACGAGTAGAAGTTTTATCTGTACCCACATAATTCTTTAGAGCGTCTTTTATAGCATCACGAGCGTCCTTAAATGATATATCTTCAAAACCTGTCTCCCATATATTTGAAAGCCTGTCCAAAATCTCTCTGCTATCACTGGCATCAAGTTTGGTTCCCATCTGTCCTATAAATGACGTTTTTTCAAAACACGATTCTGTAAGCCCAATATGTCTTATTGCAAAGAGAGGACCTTTGTCTTTACTTTGATCAAAGGTCTTTGTTATATCCTTGTATAATGAATCGTAAACTCTAGTTTCGCCACTGTCAAAATTCCTTTCAACAGTAAATGTCTGGCCGTTATCGAGAGTGTATTTCATACTTCCCTTATAACTAGCTCCCGTCCAGGGCTTATATCTTTTTTGTGGTGTAAGCGCCCCTTGCTTGAAATTCCTGCCGCCCTTCAAAGAATAAAGCATAGCCTTGATAAACGCCTCTATTGTCGATTTGCCTGATTCGTTTTCGCCATAGACAACATTAAATCCCTCATCAAATTTAATTTCAAAGTTGTTGAATTTTCCAAATCCCTTAAGGTCCAGTTTCTCTATTTTCATATTTGCTCCCTTTTACAATTCTTCTATCCTTCCCTTTTCAAGAGCCTCAACACCATAGTAAAGTGATTTCATCAATAGATACCTTTCCTTTTCACTGTTGGCTCTATACACCATTTCCAGAAGCTTCCGCACATACAGCCCTTTTAAGCCAGGCTCATTTCTCAATTCATCATAATTATACCCTGGAATAGTTTTATCTTCTACATCAAAATAAAACATACTGCCTTCCAACAGTCGCTTTATTTTTGCCTTATTCGGCCTATATTCGTCACTTGTATAGCCTTTTAATTTTATTGAAACAAGAGAGTTTTCCAAAGACATATTTCCTAAGGAATGGCGAATTTTTTCAACTACATGCTCATCGCTGTTTATACCTTCAAGATTCAAACTTAAAGACCTGTATTGTTTTCGGTTTACACATACATATTCAACATCAAGCAAGCTCTTACTAACTGTACCTTTAAAAATCCCATGTTCTCCTTCCTCATCAAAGCCTAAAGGTTCAGGGCTTCCGGGATTATAAATTACCCCTTTTTGTCCCAAATCATCTATTCTGTTGTGAAAATGTCCAAGTGCTATATAGTCCATATTGAGCTTCGAAAGCTCCTCGCTTGAAAGGAGATTATAGGCTTTCTTTGTAAAATTCATGTCAACAGTTCCATGCACTAAAAGGATGTTTACCAATTTATCATTATCTGCTTTAAATTCATCACTCAAAAAACCGTCCTTATAAAAGTCTCCAAACCCAAGTCCATATATGCACACATTCATGTCAAAAAGTTCTACTTTAGGCCTCTCTTCAGATAGAATATAGACATTGCTGTTCCACTCGAAGTTTTTATAATAAGAATTTTTTACATACGGATCATGATTCCCAGGTACGATAAAAACCTTTGTATCTTCGATTTCTCTAAATCTACAATTAACATGGTTTATGGTAGATTTTTTTACATAGAAGTGTTCGTATAGATCTCCACTTATCAAAAGCAGGTCTGTATTTTCTCTTTTTACCATATCTATAATGACATCAAAAACATCTATAAGGTCTTGCCTTCTCTGGCTAATCCTCTCAACATCCGGGCCTATAGAAGTAAAGGGACTGTCTAAATGCAAATCAGAAAAATGTACAAACTTTATCGGTCTCATTTAAATCACTTCCTGCAACTGTAAATAATCTGCAGTTTTATTATATATGTTATTTTCAATTTCTGCACCTTAAATTTGCTTTATTTCTCCATCCTGTATAAAAAAACTGGAACTAATAACATGTTCACTAATTTCTTTTTTTACGTCTTTAATTTCCAGAACTACCCCAGGATATGCCTTTTTCATAATAGTAATTTCGCCTTCCCCCTTTGTACGTAAGGCATTTACCATAAGCTTTTTCTCGTTCTCACAATCCCTAATCATATCTTTAATCTTAAACAAATTATTAAACACGTTTGTATACTCTCTCCTCAGCTCATCTGTAAACTGCATAGTATTTGAATAAGATGAAATCTCCAGTTTTGCTTTAGCTAAATCATTTTTTAAACTCTCAATTTCGCTAATTAAAGCTTCAAGCCTTGCCTTAATAGAATTTCTATCAAATCCCCTTACTGATATTATAGTTTTCTTCTCACTTGGAGAGCCTATTATAGAAGACATAACCTTTATTTCAGCTTGAATATATCCTCCAATTATCTGACCTTTTGGGGAATCAAGAATAACCTCCTTAGCAGTTATATTGCTATTTAAACAGTAAAAGCCTATATGGACGCTTCCTTCACAAATAATAGTAGCATCAGAAACAAACTTGGTATAAAGATCCCTTTTTGACTTAATCACTGCTTTATTTTTACCTGCAATTCCACCTTTGATACTAATGCTGCCCTGCTTGCTTACTACCTCTCTTACACTTCCTATTCCATATTCGCCCAATATCTCTATATCCTTTGATGCCTCTATGGAGAAATTATCATCAACAGTTCCTTTTACAGTAAGATACCCATCAAAATCAATATTCCCCACCTTAAAATCTACATCTCCAATTATCTCCAAATGATTGGACACACTAATTTTTTCCCCATCATAGTGAACAGCGCCATTCCTCAGTGCATAAAGGGTAGTAACACCATCTTTATACTCTTCTCTTACTGAATTTTTATCATATATAATAGGATACTTTTTCCCCTGTCTGGATGGAATAATCATTCCCCTAACTGATCTACCTGGAACACCGGGAGTTGGATCTTTTCTCTCCCCAAGCCAATCTCCTGTATTAACTCTGTTTATCAGACTCAATTCATAATGATCTACTTTTCCGTCATCTTTCGCTTCCGGTTTAACTTCTTTCATTTCATACATCTTTACAATCGAATCTTCACCATTCTCTGGAGAGATTCCCTCTGCAACCAATATTTGCTTATTATTACTGAGTTCATTTACCAGTACATCTGATTTTACCCCAAATACAATACCTTCCGCCTTAAGCCTGTTCATAATTTCCATTATAAGATTTAACTTTGCATCACCTATAAGCTCCGTATGTGGCACACATAGTTTTACATATGCCTTTAATTCATCGCTTGATACATCTATTGTTATCCTTTCCTTTGCCTCCCCAAACTTCTCAAGTGGCTTTGGCGGAAACAGTATAGCATTCTTTATAGCCATAAAACTGGATATTTTTATTTCCGGATGCTGGCTTATAATACTATTAAACTGTTCAATAGACATACCGGTTCTATATGATTCAATGTAGAAGCCATCTACCTTACGGATTATTTTTATAAATTCCGATGAGTGTATAATAACATCATTTGCCATCTTTAATCCCCATTTCATTAGAACTTTCATTAATATAAATTTTATTACTGTAATCCAACAAACTTGATTAAAGTGGAACTCCTCATACTTATACTTATTAGAATTTATCGGCTAAACTGAAATAAAAATAAAGGCCTGAAATTAAATTCAGACCTCTACATTATATTCTTAGATCGATTTTTATGTCTTTCATCCAGAACGTTTTCAAGAGCTACAGCCTCATTAACAACACTTTCAATTTTTTCAAGCATTTCCTCTGATTCCAAGCTAAGTCCAATCTGATGCTTAAACATGCTCACAGTACTCTTGATATAATCAAGCTTGGTATCCATCCGTTCCAAATCCTGCTTTTCATCTTTTAGCCTTGATATTATTTTTTCATCCATTTCTATAGTCTTTTTAAGGTCCTCGTATACCTTATGATCACTGATAAAGTTGAGCTTCCTTCTATTCTGCCCTATTCTTTCCATTACAGGGCTCACATCAGTTAAATTAAGCTCCCTGCTTCTGATACAAAAATCCTTTAATAGCTTTATATATGTTATAACCAAATTTAGAGTATGTTCGGTTATTTTTTCCTTAAGAAAATTAGGATCATCCTTGTAATAAGCATTCATTATTTCCATCTTGTCTTCCATAATAGCACACAGTTTTTTGTAGTAAGCCGAGTTGGTATGTTTTTTAGTTTCATCAGCAAGTCTTATACAGGTTTCATTCAATTTCTTTAAACGCTCTTCCTTAGACTTGCGAATAAGCTTATCCTGAAACTTTTTGCTTGTAAAGCTCTGTAACGACAAACCTATATAAGCCCCAAACGACGCAAAAAAGTTAACGTTAGCTAAATTAGCATTAATCAAATCACTAGCCGCCAAGGAATAGGAAATCACGATTAGTATTATAAGTACCCCAATATTCCTGTAGTTGGTTAATGAACTTATCAACAGCCTAAACTTCATGTTATCTTCATAATTCATATTACTAGTTACCTCATATTATACACGGACACATCCCTGTTTTAAGGAATGTGTCCATTATTTGAGAAATTTATTTGGCAAATATCCTATAATCTAATGGGACCATATGCTCCAAAAATTTTCCTTGACTATATTGTTCAATAAAACTGCATTTCTTATTCGCTTACCTTATTTTCAGGTTTTTCTTTAACATCCAGAGGTGATTCGTTTACTGCAGGGGGGGCCTCAACCTTTTCCTTAACTTCAAACCCCTGTTCACCGCCAAGCATTGCTTCTGCCCTTGCACGTGCTCTGTCACGAGCTGAGTTCATATCAAGCTTCTTAAGCTTCATATCTACGTTATCGTTGTTTAAAGACTCTATAGCATTTGCCTTCGCAACCTTCTTATTAACGATTTCTCTTGCCCTGTCCATATCTTCATTTATATTTCCAACCTTGTTGTTCTTGGAAGTATATTTTGCATTAACAGAATTTATATTCTCCTTTAGTGATGCCATCTTTTGCTGGCTCTTCAAAGTTTTTAACTCATTTAACTTTGCATTCATTTCAGACTCAAATATCTTGTAATTTTCCCTGATTGTATCTACATCTTTCATTGCATTTTCATAGGTAGCTTTGTGTGTGTCATATACAGTCTGGTATTCTTCTTCCTGCATGAGAAGTTCAACTAAAACTTCCTTATCTCCCTGCTTTTGTGCAGATTCTATTCTTGCCTTAATAGCATTCAAATTCTTTTCAGAATTCTTCATTTCAATCTTTATCAACTCAGCATTTGTCTGAATTTCTACAATCTGTTGCTCTGCTTCCTTACGTGCCTTTCCAATCTGATTCTTTATATCTTCAAAAAGTAGTTCCGGATTGTTTTCTTCCAACCCACCTACGAATTGTCCGAAAAATCCTCTAAACAAGCTACCTAATCTACTAAAAAAGCCCATGTTCTTTACCTCCTAAAAATTATGGCATAGTATTAATTTATAATAAATAAACAGCATTGTAAACTATTTAAATAAAAATTTTATTATATATTGTCAACACTGCTTCTTTCATCCAAGACTTTTTGATATTTTTCCGGAAGCAAATCCTTATCGTCACACTCTTTAACCGCAAGCATTGTCATATACTCCACCTGCTGCGTGCTTGGTCTGCACCTTGATATAGCCTCACTGAGTACTGTAGATGTCAACACTGTTCCTTCAACATCATCTTCATTTGCAAGTTCATAAGCTTTCCTCACAACTGTCTCAATTTCAGCACCTGTGTAGTTCTCAGTTTGCTGTGCAAATGGGAGAAAATCCTCAATATCAGTTTCGAAGCCAAATTTTTTAATCATAATCTTAAAGATTTGTGCCCTCTCCTCTGCTTCTGGAAGCAATATAGGAATCTTTTTATCAAACCTACCTGCTCTCTTTAGAGCCGCATCCAACAGGTCAGGCCTATTCGTTGCAGCAATAAAAATTACTTTCCCTCTATTATTTGTATTACTCGTGAACTGTAAAAATTCACTAAATATATTTCTGCTGACCCCATTATCATTTCCATCCCCGCCTCTTCTAAATGCCGTATCTATTTCATCAACAAATACAATAACTGGCTGCTGGGATTGTGCACCCAAAAGACACTTCTTGAAATTCTTCTCACTTTCTCCAACATACTGTCCCAATATTCTCGACATATCAATCTTAACACAGTTAAAACCGCTCGACTTTGCCAGTGCATTTACCAGAAGGGTCTTTCCTGTCCCTGAAGGTCCACATAAAAGTATCCCCATAGGCACCCTTCTCAAGTCACCATTTTTAATAGGCTTCACTATATTTTTAAGGAGGTAGTTTTTTGCTTTTTCCATTCCTCCTACATCTTCAAAACTAATCTCAGGATATATAAACTCCAAAACATCTCCATACTCTTTTTTTAGCACTGAATGCTTTTTCTCTTTTATAAAATCAAAACTAATAGCTACATTTTCAGATTCTGCCTTTAGTTTTATATCCTTTATTGCTTTTTTACTGAGTCCTGAGGATAACTTTGAAAACTCCTCAACAGAGAGATCCATTTTTATGTTCTTTTCCTCAACCAGATATTTAATATAATCTTTCCTCTCTTCTTCAGTAGGAAGTTCAACCAGTATAGGCTCTACCCTGTATGAGGATCTTAAAACCTCCGGGTTCACTTCTGCCAAAGTGTTTGCCATCATAAAAATAGTGCTGCCAACTGAAGAGATTCTAGCATCATTTGACCACTCAGAAAGCCAAATCAGCGCAAGCCTTTCTTCCATAGATAGGCTGCCTATATCTCCAGGCGGAATTATTTTTTCTACATGATCTACAAAAAGTACCATTTTAGTGTTTCTCAATGCTAGATCAATAAAAGGGAATATCTTCGACGGTAAGGAATTTAAAAGATTGGAAGCCATATTCGAGGTAATCTTATGGAACTCCCTGGCCATAGCCGGCTCGAAAAAAGTTAAACCTTTAGAAATATCGTAGAATGCAACTATTCCAAATCCACGTTGTTTAATAAATTCATCATATATATACCTGTCTATGTTTCTATAGTTATCTACTACATCACGAATATTAAAATATAAAATAAATTCATGTGAAATTCCCGCTTTATAAGTACTTAAGAAGTTTTGATACCACATAGTTAGCTCCCTGGTAAATTTAATAAGCATACACGAACCTAAACACTATTGCCACTGTTCGCAATTGCTATTTCTATTTTACCATAAGTAGCATCCATATCAACAGTAATATCTTCAAAAATCCCAAAACTAGTTAGGCCGGATACCTTTACCAGATACAATTTCCTGTATTCTCTTGGAAATATTCTCAATATCAACCACTTCATCAGATAAACCTGCTTCGTATATACTTTTTGGCATGCCATACACTACACATGTTTTTTCACTTTGGGTAATACAGTAACAGTTGCATTTTTGCTTAAGTTCGATAACTCCATTTTTACCATCGCTACCCATCCCCGTTAATACTACAGCAAGAATGTTTTTACCCTCAAATAAACTTGCAGCCGAAGAAAACAATACATCAGCAGACGGCCTTACCCCATTTACATATTGCGTAGTCTCTGTTTTTATAAGTACGTTAGGTCCTTCACCTTTAACAAGCATATGAAAGCCTCCGGGCGCAATAAATATTTGGCCTTTTTGCAACAAATCATTTTCACAGGCTTCTTTCACTTCCAGCTTACACTTTCTGTTAAGACTATCAGATAATGATTTTGTAAACTTTGGAGGCATGTGTTGGACAACCAGGATAGGTTTATTAAAATCCGCATCAAATCCATGTAAAACCTTTTCAAGTGCTGACGGACCTCCTGTAGATGAAGCAATCAGTATAAGGTCAACCCGTGTAAACTTACTTGCGTTGAACTTATCAACTATATCAACTGCACTTTTCTCTATTTCCTTCTTACGTATATTCTGGAAACCCATTGTTTGCGATCCGTTACTGCTGGAATTGCGATACTTTCTTATCTTTATCTGGGTAAAAAGTATTTGAAGTTGTGCTTTAATTATTTCAACACATTTTTCATGGCTTTCATTACTAGGCTTCAATATAAAGTCAACAGCCCCATTATTTAACGCTTCCATGGTCAATTCAGCACTGTGTGCACTATCCGAGCTAATCATTATTACGTCCATTCCGGGATAGTCTTTCTTTATTATTTTTAAGGCTTCAATGCCATTCATTTCAGGCATAAATACATCCAGCAGGATCAAGTCTACGCTATCCGGCTTTATCCAATCAACAGCCATCCTACCATTTAAAGCAACGAATTTTACATCAGCTAAACCGGTACCTTCTACCGCTTCTGAAAGGACCTTTCTATACATAATCGAGTCATCTGCTATTAACACTCTTATCTTTTCCAATAGATAGACCTCCTTCTGGTTACAATTTTTAAATAAGTACATTTTGAAATATATTGTTATTATTCAAACTAGTCATCAATCTTTCTAAATAGAATTTCACGAATACCTAATATAATATATATACCCTTAAGAAATTAAAATAATCATACTATAATTTTCAGTATTACAAACTATTAATCATTTAAAACATTATAGGAATAATTAATTATATATATGAGATGCTATTAACATTATGGACAAAAGAAATATAATAAAACACTAAAATTTCGGAGGTGCTTATGAAAACAGCAACATTTAACATTCCTTCAATTTCTTGTAGTGCTTGTTCTAATAAAATACAAGAAGGTGTTAAAACACTTACAGGAGTACAGAATGTTTCAATTGATTTAAAGAGTCAGCAAGTAAAAGTAGATTATAATCCTGAGAATATAATGCCCCAGGAAATTAAAATGCATATTTCACAAATGGGTTATGAGATAATTTAGGTAAAACTCTTTCAAGGTACTTTTCAGTTGGGCTTACACTTATAGTCTAATCTGCAAAAGTACCTTTTCAGTAGTATTGAAAATATAACTTACGTTAACGTTTTTGCTTCTAATATTCCTATTTTAAATTCTTTATAGCCTTAATTATTACCTTTTGCTGATTATTTATATGGACTTGAGCATACTTTTGAGCCATCTCCAAGTTCCTCTCGGATATAGCAGCGCAAATATCCTCATGTTCCTTTATAAGATTATTAGGACTGCTATAGTCTTTAAGATATATAACTCTAAAGCGCTGAATTTGTTCTCTTAGGTTGTTCGAAATCTGTAAAAGTCTGTCATTCCTTGATGCACGATAAATTAATTCATGGAACTCAACATCCTTTTTAATGGTTCCCTGTAAATTATCCTTATCTGTGTAATTTACAAACTGTACTTGTATCTGTTTTAACTCCTTAATCTCTTCATCGGTGATTCTTTCCGCTGCAAGTCTTGTAGCAAGACTATCCATAGATGCCCTTACTTCCAGAACATCCATTATATCTTTAACGGAAAGTTCCGCTACATGTGCACCTTTTCTAGGAAGCATATCAACAAGACCTTCGAGTTCAAGCATCCTTATTGCTTCTCTCACAGGAGTGCGGCTTACCCCCATTTTTTCTGCCAACTTGACTTCCATCAGCCGTTCTCCAGGTTTTAACTCTCCAGTAATAATTGCTTCCCTTAATGTATCAAAGATTACTTCCCTTAATGGTTTATAATCATTCAAATTGACCTTTGAAAGCTTCCCTGCCATATTTACATCATCTCTCCTCGCAAAATGTTTCGGTTAAAATACATTCCCACGTGTTATCCCTGTTAATATTCTTACAGGCTTTCTCTGCCGTCACCCTATTACCAAAAACACCAAAGACAGTCGGACCGCTTCCACTCATCATACTGCCCAAAGCACCGAGACTAACAAGTTTTTCTTTAATTTCACTGATAACTCTATGCCTATTTATAGTAACAGCTTCCAAAACATTGACCATATTTTTTCCAAGGTTTTGAATATCCTTTTTTTCAATAAGATTTATAAGTAATTCTGTATCTGGCCTCGAAGATATTTTCCCTATTTCGAGATTTTTATATACCCATGCTGTAGAAACAGAAATTCTAGGTTTTACAAGAACTATATTAACATTTCTAAGAGGTTCAATCTCCGTAAGTACTTCTCCTATTCCTTCTGCCAGCATTGTGCCACCCTTAATGCAGAAAGGAATATCTGCTCCTATGGATTTTCCTAATTGCATCAAATCATCTTCCTTCAAATTCAAGGAAAATATATCGTTCATACCTTTAAGAACAGCCGCAGCATCCGCACTGCCTCCAGCAAGACCTGCTGCTACAGGTATCTTTTTGACTATCCTTATTGATATACCTTTTGGAATATCAAACTTGTCCATCAAAACAGCAGCTGCTTTATATGCTATATTATCACAGTCCGTTGGTACCCAATGCTTATCACACGTGACTTTAATACATCTTTCATCTATAGCCTCAAGGAAAACTTTATCATGCAAGCCGATCGACTGCATAATCATTCGTACATCATGATATCCATCTTCCCGTTTCCCCAGCACATCGAGTGACAGGTTAATTTTCGCCCTTGCTTTTATACAAATTGAATCCATTTTTCACCTTGTCTATATATAAAATAAATATCGCCTTATTGTACCTAAAACATTAGCATCCATGAATTTATGCACTAATTCAAGCAAAAAATAATACGCAAACATTTCATGTCTTCTAAATCAATACTTTCATGTTTTTATATTATATACAAAATACAATACGTTTTCAATCAAAATATCCTATGCATTAGTTCAATACGATTCTAGAACATTAACTTCTAAAAATTTTGAATCAAAACTTACCCAAATTAAACAACAAAAAACTTGAGAGCAATCTATCTCCCAAGTTTTATATACTAAATATTTAACGCCTCTTTCTCTCATAGGCTATTCAAAATAGTCCACAAGAAAATTATAGAGGCGGCAATTATTATAAAATAATTAGTTTCTAAGAGGCACTTGATTTTCTAGGAATCATAACCTGCTGTCCCGGAGTAATAGTTTCATCCTCAGATAGATTATTGACTTTTTTAATATCCTCCACAGTAGTATAATACTTTTTAGCAATTTTCCACATATTATCCTCCGGCTGTGAGAAGTAAATAGTTATACTGGGGTATTCACCCTTTTTCTCTTCAATAGTATTCTCTGTAACTTTTGCAACTAGTGGTAACTGTACAGTGTCAATAGCCTTCACACAAACATTTATAATTACTCTTATTTCTACTTCGTTCGCGGATATCATACTGTAATTACAGTGCTCTACATCAAGGTCTACTTCGCAATCCATATTAGGCTTTATTTCCTTTACCTCAACATTCTGCTTGAATGGAATTTCACAATCATAGCAAGAAACAGGCTGCTCGCTGTTATTTGCTACATAAAGTATGCTGTTATTTACTGCCCCTTCCAAAGTTACAGCTCCATTAGAAGCATTACATTCAAATATACTTGGCTTTGAAAGCACATTAAACACTTCAGCTATTTCAGGATTATCTCCATCAATATAAATTGTTTCCCGTAAAGTAATCTGGCTCTTCTCTTTGCATATTACCTTTTTTGTATTAAAAGGTTTATGTTCCAGGTTTAATTTCCTACTCAGACTATACGCATCTGCTATCACATCTACCTGCTTCTTCTCATAAGCCTGTGCTTTAAGCATTAATTCAACTTCTCCGTTCAAAACTCTAAGCTCACCGTCATTATCTTCCCCTGATTTGAAAGAGTAATTTAGAATCCTGTAATCCGCTACGCACTCACAGCCCTCATTTACTCCTTGTATATCAATAAACTGAGTAAATGGCACTTCATGTTCCATAAACTGAATGCTTCTTTCTTCATCATCCGCAATATAAAGTGTAAGTATATTCAAATCACCTTTTGCAATTACTTTGTTATCTGACACTTTATAGTCTTTTCCAACTATTTTCACATCACTTCTCAATATTTCCTTAATAGTTGGTTTACCTGCAGGGATATCCATTGTTTCATTAACGTTACAATGTGCATTATTTTCACCTACATAACTGTTTACACCAATGTTATCCTTTAATATTTCAATATCTTCAAGTCCCTTAAGATCATTCACAAAATCCTGTTCAACCTCTTCATTGACTTTAACATCCATCTTTACTATAGTTTTTACCTTAATTTTTCTGCCATACAAAATTTCGTAATCAATATGTTCAATATCACATCTCACATTTGCCTTCATTCCAAACCTTGCATTTAATACATCTACGCTATATGAAAAATCACTGCCTGCATTTATGCTTCTTACTGCATTATTCTCTTCATCTGAAACATAAAGTATCTTATAACGGATGGTACCATTTACAGCAACTTTATCCTGTAAAACCTCCGAGCTTTTCTCAAACACCTCTCCGTCTATTAGAAGAATACGAACTGCATCAGGATTTGTATCTGGCACGATTATGTCATGTTCCACTATTGTCTGTGCAGTGTCTTCCCCCATCATACTGTTAATTTTTATGGATTCTTTCACAAGCTCAAGAGACATCTTCAATCCTCCTCTAAACAAAAATATTCTAATTCACCAATTTTACCTAATTAGGATTAATATTATAGTAAATCTGCTTTGCTCACCTTTACTTATATATATTGACAAGGTATATGAAATATTCCAATAAAGAGCATAAAATAAAAGAGCTTGATAAAATTATCCGCTCTTTCATTTTTATTTTATTTGGTTTTTAATACTAATCCTCTATACACTAGACACCTTAGCTTACTTGAATCTTTTTGTTATCCTTACATATAACAATTTCGACAGCCTTCGTAAGTATATCTGTATAACTGTATGAAACTCTTCGTGTTGCCTCGTAATCGTTTTCAAATTTTACTACGAAGATGCTAGGATAGGTGTTTTCAAGTATTCCTTCTTTGATAAAAGCCTTTTTTCTACCTTTGTTGGCTTTTAACTGAATCTTTTGCCCAATGCATGTTTCTATATCTCTTTTAATCTGAAACAGGCTGCTTTTCTCCATATTTGAATCACCTCATCTTCTGTTTGCATCATTATATCACATTAAGAGCAATTTGTCAAAAAAATATATATTATAACAAGGGAAATTTATCGGTGTCAAGTATTTTTTTTAAAACCCCATTATTTGTATGGTTCTAATGGATACCCATCCCTGTATTTCCCCCTCGTATCGATGCCCCCTATACCCTTCATACCAGTAATAGTAGTACTTATAACCTCTTTAGGTGAAATTATCCTGTCTATACCAGTAAACGCAACCTTTTTACATATATAGACAGGATCCAAAGCATGAATTAGAACCCTATAAGGTGCACTTGCATAATTTGCTCCTGCTTCAATTATTCTATGGTACATAGATTGGCAAGCACCCGCAAATATTACAAGTCCATCCAAATTGCTGTCATAACGCCTTGCCTCCTTAACAGCCTCAATGAAGTATTTTGAATTTCTATAATTATCTATACTTGCATATCCATTTTCGTCCTTTATAACGCCATCGTGGCCGGTTAAAACAAGAATATCAGGCTTATGCTGTTTTAGCAGTTCATACACTTTTAAAGGCTGGTCCTTTTCCTTAACATGTACCCCTATAGCCTCTATACCAAGTTTTTTGTACCCCTCGAGGCATGTGTCGAGATAATCATTATCTCCGTCTATATGAAGTACTCTCCCTGGTCTTTGAAACTTTCGGTCCTCAATTACCGTCTGCTCACGATAGAATTTTTTTTTTGCATATTTCTGAATCTTGTCGGCTGCATACTTCTCAACTTTGTATCGATTGAGTCGTTAACCTTTTCGTTGTATTCCCTTACATAGGATTCCGGTTGTAAAACGAGATCCGACTCAGGTGCGTCCGCCTCAAGCCTGTAACATAACCCTCTTAATACAATTACTTCCTTACCGCCCTCATTCTTAATATCAACAACCTTAAACAAAATATCAGAGTTATAAGATTTTCTGCCTACTATATCTCCAATCCTTAATGCACCCATAAAATCAATCACCCCTAAAAACATCTTCCTAATATACATAATATGTAATTATATATTTATTGTGATGTATCTATTGAAAATTGTGAATATTAATAGTTATAATGTACTAGGATAAATAATTACAAAGTAATTTATATGGTTATACCTTAGGAGGTAATAAAATTGCAAACAGATATTCAAATAGCTCAATCGTGCAAAATGGAACCCATTGTTGAAATTGCAAAAAAACTTGCTATCTCTGAAGATGAAATTGAATTATACGGAAAGTATAAAGCCAAACTGTCAGACGAACTCTGGGAGAGGCTTAAAGATAAAAAGGATGGTAAACTTGTATTGGTAACTGCCATAAATCCTACTCCTGCAGGTGAAGGTAAGACCACTACTACTGTTGGCTTAGGTCAGGCAATGTCAAAGATAGGTAAGAAAGCAATTATTGCTTTAAGAGAGCCTTCATTAGGCCCCGTTATGGGTGTAAAAGGAGGAGCAGCTGGAGGCGGCTATTCTCAGGTAGTTCCTATGGAGGATATTAATCTTCATTTCACTGGCGACATGCACGCAATAACTGCTGCAAATAATTTGTTATCAGCTGCTATAGATAACCATATACACCAAGGAAACAGCCTTAATATCGATCTGCGGCAGATCGTGTGGAAAAGGGCAATGGACATGAATGATCGTGCTTTAAGGGGCACTGTAGTCGGTCTAGGGGGCAAAGCTAATGGAATGCCCAGAGAAGATGGTTTTCTGATTACTGTGGCATCCGAGGTTATGGCTATACTATGCCTATCTATGGATCTTATGGACTTAAAAGAACGTCTGGGCAAAATTATTATCGGATATAATTATGATGGCAAACCTGTTACTGCAAAGGATCTTAAGGTAAATGGAGCGATGACACTCCTTCTAAAAGATGCGGTTAAACCAAATCTTGTTCAAACTCTCGAAAATACCCCGGCAATAATGCATGGTGGTCCGTTTGCAAATATTGCCCATGGATGCAATAGCATCATTGCCACTAAAATAGCATTGAAGCTTGCAGATTACTGTATAACAGAGGCAGGATTCGGTGCAGATCTTGGTGCAGAAAAGTTTTTTAACATTAAATGCAGAATGGCAGGTTTAAAGCCTGATGCAGTTGTACTGGTAGCAACAATAAGAGCATTAAAATATAATGGCGGTGTTAAAAAAGAAGACCTTGGCTCTGAAAACCTACACGCTCTAAAACTAGGCTTTGTTAACCTCGAGAAACACATTGAAAACCTTAAGAAGTTTGGAGTATCTGTTTTAGTAGCCATAAATCATTTTGGCAGCGATACCCCTGAAGAGGTTGAGTATGTTAAAGCAAGATGTAAAAATATGAATGTTGAAGTTGCATTCTCAGAAGTATTTGCAAAAGGTGGAGCAGGTGGTCAGGAACTAGCTGAAAAGCTGGTTAAACTTACAAATTCAACTGCATCAAACTTTAAACCGCTATACGATGTAAATCTCCCAATTAAGCAAAAGATTGAAACTATTGCAAAGGAAATATATGGAGCTAAGGCAGTCGTTTATTCTCCTGAAGCTGATAAAACAATAAAGAAAATAGAAAATATGGGACTAGACAAAATGCCAATATGCATGGCAAAAACCCAATACTCTCTATCGGATAACCCCAATTTGTTAGGTAGACCCGAAGGCTTTGACATAACGGTTAAGGAATTGAAAATCTCTGCAGGAGCAGGTTTTATTGTAGCACTAACTGGTGACATAATGACTATGCCAGGTCTTCCAAAAGTTCCTGCTGCTGAGAAAATTGATATAGATGATTCTGGGGTTATACAAGGTCTATTTTAACATGTAAATGAATTATAACCGTGTATAAGGAGATAGACTTATTCTATCTTCTTACGCACCTTAAATCTTTTTATCAATGTAAAAAGTCATATCTATCTAGAAAATTTTTATGGTATTCTATTTCTTCAATAACCTCATCAAACTTTCTCTCGAAAGTTTTGTCCCTCCAGCTTCGCCTGCTGTTGTAATACTTATTTACCACTCTCCAGAATTTTTGAGGAAATTGAAGCATTATCTTCATAACAAAAAATTCATCGTCAGATATTGGCTCAACCGACGTATATGCATCTATAATAACCTTTGCTTCTTTAATATCCCAGTAACACTTTCTCATTTTACGCCGCAATAGATTTGCTATATCATACACTTTCAATTCAAAGCTGCATAGGCTAAAATTTACAATAGATGTCTCGTTATTATCAATAATTATGTTGCTGTGCGTATAGTCATGGTGACAGAACAACTTTTCCTCCCTGGTTTTCTGAACTAATTCGTTATACTTGGATTTGCCTATTAAGTTAACTGCGTCCTCTCCTAAATTATAAAAGTAATCTATATACTGCAATATCAAATAATCAAGACTACCCTTTTCTCTCTGGGCTGTTTTTTTTACTCTCTTGATCTCATCAAGCCTTTTTATAAAATGCGCAGGAAGATTACCCAATTCATCCTTTACCATGCTCTGTGCAGGGGGTATATATCCTCTAGACGCACTATGCATCTCTGCAAGGGCCATAGAAGCTTTTATTACATCTTCTCTTTTTTCAAGATCACACTCCCTGCCTTGAACACCTTCTGTTATAGCATAATTAGTTCCATCAATATTTATATATGGAAGGCCCTCTTTAGTGCATATAAATCTATCCAGATTGCAGAAATTATTCCTGTATAAATGCTCTTTAGCACCATGAATAAACCAAATTCGCTCCGGAGAGAAATTAAGCTTCCTTACTACCTTCTTACCGGTTGAACTTTCAATAATAAAAAAATCCTTAAAAGGAATAATATTTTTTACTGTCAAATCATACTCCTGCGATATCTCTTTATCCAAATCACCCATTGTAAATTGACCTCCATTTTATTGGTACAGCCCATCAATCTATGTATATGCAATTATAATCCCTGCTAGAATTAATTTTTTGATATGTTTGGGAAAAGGCATTTTTGTGGTGCCAGGCAAATTCTCAACAAAAAAACCTTGAATAGGCTCATCTGCCCTAATCAAGGTTTTACCGCAATTATCAAAACTTGCTTCTCATCAAACTTATTTCTAACTTTTAATTTTATGCTTCATATGATCATAATTAAAATGCCAGGAAATAAAATCGCTTTCAAGTTAAACTACTTTTGTAGTCCAGTTTTCAACATTCCATACTTCAGTAACCCAATCCTCATAAAACTCAGGCTCATGGCTAACAAGAATAATCGTACCCTTAAATTCCTTCAATGCCCTTTTTAATTCATCTTTTGCATCTACATCCAGATGGTTAGTAGGCTCGTCTAAGACCAGCCAATTTACGTCTTTAAGCATCAGTTTGCATAACCTCACCTTAGCGTTTTCCCCACCACTTAGCACCATCATCTGGCTTGTAATATGTTCGGTAGTAAGCCCGCATTTAGCAAGCGCTGCACGCACCTCACCATTGCCCATACCGGGATATTCATTCCATACTTCTTCCAAAGCAGTGTTTGAATTATACCTATCCGATTCCTGTTCAAAATACCCAGGACAAACAAACTGATCCAACTTTACTTCTCCCGAAACAGGCTTTTGAATTCCCAGTATTGTTTTAAGCAGAGTAGATTTTCCGAGCCCATTTACACCTTTGATGGCAACCTTTTTTCCTCTTTCCAAAGAAAGCGTCAGAGGTTTTGTCAGTGGCTCTTCATATCCAATAATCAGGTTCTCTGCCGTAAAAACATATTTTCCTGGAGTCCTAGCTTCTCTAAACTTAAAGGAAGGCTTAATTTTTTCTCTTGCCTTCTCTATAATATCCATCTTGTCCAGTTTCTTTTGCCTGCTCTTTGCCATATTGGTAGTAGCAACTCTTGCTTTATTACGTGCAATAAAATCCTCAAGCCTTTCAATTTCCTTCTGTTGTTTCTCGTAAGCCTGCTGGATCTGATTTTTCTTTAACTGGTACATCTGCTGGAATTGGTCATAGTTTCCGGTATATCTGGTCAAAACCGCATTTTCTACATGGTATATTACATTTACAACCTCATTTAAGAAAGGAATATCATGGGATACAAGTATAAAGCTATTTTCATAGTTCTTGAGGTAATTTTTAAGCCACATGATATGTTCAACATCAAGAAAGTTGGTAGGCTCATCCAGTATTAAAATCATAGGGTTTTGAAGAAGAAGTTTTGTTAAAAGCACCTTAGCCCTCTGTCCACCACTCAGTTCACTTACATCCCTATCAAGTCCAATTTCACCCAAACCTAATCCATTAGCCACTTCCTCTATTTTAGCATCGATTATATAAAAACCATTATGCTCAAGGGTGTTCTGTATTTCCCCAACATCCTCCATCATTGAGTCTATTTCACTTTCCGCGGCATCAGACATTTTCTCATATATCTGAAGCATTTCCTGTTCCAAATCAAACATATGCTGAAACGCTTCCCTTAAAACTTCCCTGATACTCTTCCCTTTTGTCAAAACAGTATGCTGATCAAGGTAACCCGTAGTTATCCTGCTACACCACTCCACTTTTCCCTCATCTGGCATTAACTTTCCTGTTATTATATTTAAGAAAGTAGATTTTCCCTCTCCATTCGCCCCAACCAATCCAACATGTTCACCCTTTAATAGTCGAAATGAAGCGTTCTCCAATATTTTTCTTGCGCCAAATCCATGGCTTACATTTTCAACATTTAAAATACTCATATTTCTCCCCAAACCAAAGTTTTTTAGATTATTTTATCTTATTGTGCATATATAAGTCAAAGTAAATTTAACGTTACCAAATTTTAAGACCATTACTTCACATCTTCCTCAAATAAACATGCACCACATAGCAAAGAGAATTAGAATTGTTTCTTTCTGCTATATGGTGCATAAATTGAATTCATTAACCATTAATTATAAGCTTTATTGATTCTTATACATCTGCTCAAAACAAACTATAAAAGCTCCTAAACCATGAGAATCATTAGATGACTTTTTCCTGTTTATATAATAATTATAGTCACCTACGTCTGTTCCAACGCAAATATCAGTTAAATTAGTTAACCCGTCACTTCCCATTGAAATTTTAGTTAATACACCCTTAAAACCTTTATTTGCATAAGATTGGTAACTGGAATCTACATATCCTCTTTCAACCGCTCGTGATATAGTATATGTATACATACATGAACATGAGGTTTCAAGCCAATTGCCAGACTGTGTACCTTTGTTGACTACTTGGTACCACAAGCCGCTGTCACTTTGATAACGTGCAAAAGCATCAATTAATTCCTTAAGAATTTTGATAAGTTCCTGCCTTTTTGGGTAATCAGCCGGAAGTACTTCCAAAACCTCTATCAAAGCCATACCATACCACCCGATTGATCTACCCCAAAAATCAGGTGAATGATGTGTTGTCCGATCTGCCCAACTCTCGGATCCGTCTTCATCATATGCATGATACAGCAATCCAGTATTCGGATCTCTTAAGTGACTTGCATATATTAATAATTGATTTACGGCTTCATTATTACAATATTCACTGTCATTAAACATTGATCCGTATGCTACTAGGAAAGGGGTAGACATATACGTACCATCCAACCACAATTGGCCAATACCTAGTTTGGGATTTGCTGAAGTTCCTTTGGTCATATGCCAAAAACCTCCATCAGCTGTACAAGGATAGGTATCGAAAATTTTTCTTATTTTGGTTGCAGCAGTTTTATATTTTTGTTCTCCTGTTTCCTTGTAAAGTAATATAAGTACAAGTCCAGGTTGTATGAGATCTAATGACGTAATTGTTGTTTTTATATTACCCGAACTGTCAATACATGAATCAGCCCAAGTTTTAAGGTAGTTCAGATACTTTGCATCATTTGTCCTCTTATAAACCCTATATACCATAGAGAGGTAAAATCCATTCCAATACCCCCAACCACTTACCTTGGAACTTCTCTTCATTGTAGAGTCAACTACTTTTACAGACCAATCTGTTGTTACTTTTATTGGTGTTATTGTTGGTCCTGGTATTGCTGTTTTTGTTGGCGTACTTGTTACTACTGGTGTTGGTGTAATGTTTCCAGTATTTACTGGAAAATCGGGTATCATACCTAAGAGATATATCCTCATAATGGCAAAATCAACGCTGTTGAAAGAATCATCTCCATTTAAATCAGATGCCTTTAAACCATCTTCTGCGGGTAATTCTGCAATTATACCCAAAAGCAATTGTTTCATCAAAGCAAAGTCAATACTGTTTATGTTCCCATCCCCACTTACATCACCTACTTTTGAAGATGTCACTTTGTCAGTATCCTGCGCCATAATGGGTTGCTGCATAAAAATTGAGAACATAAAACAAACAACAAGACACACTGAAAGAAAGGTTTGTACTGATTTCCTTTTCACTATTATATCCCCCCTAGTTTTTAGGCTGGTGCAATACATCAATATTGTGCAGTTTTAAAAAGTTTAAGTGCAATATAGAGTGGTTATAAGGTAATTTGCAACAACCCATTTTACAAAAATGAACATATAAAATTCATTTTACAGTACTATTTTTGGCTAGTATAATATGCGAAATATATATTTTTTTTGAGGTATATGAAAATACATATAAAACCCGTGACATAAAAAAACGGCACGGGTTCCTATGATTTATCCTTTGAACTTGTTTCATTCTTCATCTCAATTTCAATATCATGTTATTTACAGCAAAAAGATTGTTTATCCTATTTGAGAAATCTCTATCAATATATATCTCCTGCTTCTCTAAACTTATAAAATTCCTTAAAAAATTAATTTTGCAATTAGACAATAAATTATACGTCTCTAAATTAATCCTTCCGCTAAGCACGTTACCTTGGCACAATTCAACAAACTTTACTGATTCACTGAGAAGTCTATTTTTTACACGAATCATCTTCAAGTATCTCCCTCCATATATTTTCATATATTTATCTAAAATATTATCAGTTTAAACTTACCGTACAATAGTGTAACGTATATGTTATTATTTTGTCAATATTTGGAGTCCAATAAATTTGAGTTTTTGTGTAAATAAATACCTATAAAATATTATGACCTTAATTTATATTTCTTCAACTATAACTTATAATCTTATAGTTAATTAATTATTTCCACAATATTCAAACTTTTCTTTGAAAACACATCATATATAGTTTAAAATATATGTGTAGAATAAATTCTAGTACCTAGTAACAGAATTTATTTTTGGAGACGTGCAAGGCTCAGACAAAGTAAAGCATTTTTATATTATTAAAGACTAGAAATTTGTAATTTCAAAAAGCACACTGGTACATAATATTAAATTAGTTGAACAAGGTGATTTAGTGAGTATTTTAGGAGAACTTTTCCGGGAAATAAGATTGAGTAAAAATTGGTCCATTAGGCAAGCTGCAAAAAATATGGGCATAAGCTACTCATACCTAAGCATCCTAGAAAAGGGGATAGATCCAAGGACAGGAAAAGACTCAAATCCTAAGCCTGAAATGTTAAAGATAATATCCAAAGCTTATAACTATCCTTATGAGGAGCTTATGAAGGCTGCAGGATATTTAAATGATGACAATAATTATTCAAAAAAGTTTGATCCTATTGCTTTTTTAAACAATCTTAGACTTATAATGGGCAAAATGAGTATTGAAGAATTCTCTAGTGATATTCATGATAAAACCGGTTATCAAATAAAGTCTGAACAAATTAGAAGTTATTTGAGCGGTGATATTCAACCCTTCCCAGGTACCTTAAATATTTTGAGCAAGTATGCACAAGTAAGTAAAGATTTCTGGGTGAATAAAAATACTGATGAAACTTTTTTGTATGAGAAAAAAAATTATAATGAAACTGTATCAAAGTTATCACAAGAATCCTTAAGTAAGGACTATTTGAGCTTTTCAAGTCTTTCTGAGGAATTAAAAGAATTTATATTAAACAAAGATAACAATCTTTACTTAAAATACGCAATGGAGGCTAAGAAAAAAGGTATTAACCCAAATACTCTTAATCTCCTTGATTATTTCTGTGCATAAGCAACATCAGTTCACCTTTGAGCATCACCTATACGCAACAGGAGCATCACTACCTCTTATACTAGAGTACAGCAGTCATTCGTACCATTCAAGGATGCTACGCACCACTTCGTGGCTTTGTCCTTGAGTGCCACGAATGACTACTGTAGCGGGCAATTAAGAGGTAATGAAATATTGTCTACTCACCAGTGAGTAGCATGGTGATATCATTGAATGAATTACTGATGTTATTCAGGTGAATTAATGTTGCTGAATAGGTCTAACAGGTGTTGCTGAAAACATGAAATAATCACTCCTTATTCAAACAATTGCAAGCGAAATGGAAACTTATAAGTAAATCATTGTGGGAAATCCGTTGGAAATTTTTGTATTGATATAGTTTGCGTGATATAATAAATTACATAAGGATGTGTTCTTTTATGGATAAGCCTTCATATTTAAGTATTTTACTAATTAGTTTTCCTGAATCCCTTTTAATCGGGATAATAAGCATCCTGGCAATAGGAAAGTTTTCGTTTTTTAAAGATAAAAAAAATCTAATAAGAATGTTGATTTTTGCTGCTATTTCGGCAATAACATCTTTTTATGTAAAACAAGCTGTTACTTCCGAAGAGGCCTTACTAGTTTATTTGTTTTTAACTACTTTACTATTTATTTATTTATTACGTTTAAAACTATATGAATCTATTTTAGCATCAATATTTGGAGTTGTAATACAATTAATAATTGAAATATTTTGGATTATAATTATTCAGCCGTTTATCGGAGCAAAAATCGATGATATTTATTCAAATGTCGGAACCTTATTTTTGCTCGCACTCCCTGCAAGGTTACTACAAATAGCATTAATATATATGTCACATAAATTTAAAATCAAAATCATAGATTTAGAAAACAAGAATATACAAAAAAAGAAATACTATATTAAAATTACAGTGTATGTTGTTTTCATAGGAACTTTCATTTTCATTGCTTTTTTATTAACTAAAATTCTTGTATTCGGAGATGGAAATAATGCTTCTTTAATGGATAACTGGCTAGTAAGAATTAATATTTATCTAACCTTATTTGTAACTACCATTCTTACTCTTGCAATAAAAAATACACATGAGTTTTACAAAAATAATAATAAACTAAACAATAATGAGTTTTTGCAAAACATAGAATATATTTCAAATCTAATGGAGGAGGAAAACATTACAGAAGCTAAAGACGCTATAAATAGTTTAAAAGAGTATTTAAAAGTTAATAAGGTAAAAGAGCTCTAACTCTAATCATATATAAAATATGGCATTCATAATTTTATAAATATATGGCGAGTCCAAAATAGGGGGTAATATTTTAATGAAGAAATTTTGGGAAGCAATTGCAGTTGTCTTAACTGTATTTGCTGTTTTTTCTGTCAGTACAGCATGCTGGTTCTTATTCTATCAACCAAAGGTTCCAAAATCCGTTACCATATTAAAAAAATAACTACTTAACAATTTTCATCATCCAATTCCACGCAGTTTTTATTTCACTGTTTTGCATCAAAAAACTTTATTGTCTATTTTATTATAATAGGAAAAGGAGTGTCGCATTCTACATAAATGTAGTTTTGCAACACCCCTTTTCCTATTATTACATCTTTTATATTACTTATTACTTATAAAGCTCTACTAACTTTAACAAATGCTCGTAACGTTCTTTAGCAGACTTCTCTGATTCCTGGAAGAGCTTTTCAGCACGTTCTGGTGAAGAGATAGCCAAACGAGTATAACGTGTTTCGTTTTTCAAGAAATCCTGATATGTTCCATCACCAGGCTTGGAAGTTAATGTGAACGGATTCTTGCCTTCTGCCTTAAGAGCAGGATTGAAAGAGAATAGATTCCAATATCCGGAAGCTACAGCCTTCTTCATTTCATCCTGGCAATGATTCATACCGCCCTTAACTCCATGGAGTTCACAAGGAGCATAGCATATTATCAATGATGGTCCTTTATATGCTTCAGCTTCAGCAATAACCTTAATAGTCTGTGCAGGGTTAGCACCAAGAGCAATCTGAGCTACATATACGTAACCATAACTCATAGCAATTTCTGCAAGGCTCTTCTTGCCTATATCTTTACCTGATGCAGCAAACTGACAAACTTCACCGATGTTGGAAGCCTTAGACATTTGTCCACCTGTATTGGAATACATTTCTGTATCGAATACCATAACATTAACATTTTCACCTGCAGCAAGAACATGGTCAAGACCTCCGAATCCGATATCGTATGCCCAACCATCACCACCAAGAATCCATACGGACTTCTTAGCAAGGTATTGTTTTTTCTCAACAACTTCTTTTGAAAGATCACAACCTGCAGCAGCTGATTTTTCAAGTTCAGCAATTAATGCATCAGCAGCAGGTGTATTATCTTTTGTGCTCTCTTTAGTTTCAATGAATTTAGCAATAGCGCTCTTTAATTCAGAGGATGCCTTATCTGAAGCAGCAAGCTTTTCAAGCTTAGCAATTGCCTGTTCACGAAGAACCTTTTGTCCAAGATACATACCGAAGCCGTGCTCAGCATTATCTTCAAACAATGAGTTTGCCCAAGCAGGACCCTTGTTAGTATCCTTATTTACTGTATACGGACTGGTTGCAGCAGGACCTCCCCAGATAGAAGAACATCCTGTAGCATTTGATATATACATTTGCTCACCAAACAACTGTGTAAGTATGCGAGCATATGATGTTTCAGCACATCCTGCACAGCTTCCTGAGAACTCAAGAAGCGGTTGATTGAACTGTGATCCCTTTACAGTTGTTTCTGCAGGCATTCCAGGTTTTTTACCAACATTAGCAACGAGATAATCAAACACTGGTTGTTGGTCTAATTGTGATTCTTGTGGTACCATCTCAATAGCTTTAGCAGGGCATACAGTGATACATTCGCCACATCCCATACAATCTAATGGAGTAACACTCATTGTAAACTTGTATTCACTAGCCTTTGGCTTGCTATCAGCGAGTTTTATATTAGATGGAGCTGCTTTAACTTCATCTTCACTTAACATAAATGGGCGTATTGTTGCATGTGAACATACAAATGAACACATAGTACATTGTACACATTTTTGTGGATCCCATTGAGGTACATTTACTGCAGTACCACGTTTCTCATATGCAGAAGCACCCATTTCAAATTCTCCGTTTGCAATTTCAGCAAACGCAGATACAGGAAGGCTATCACCATCCATTAATGCTATTGGGTTAAGAAGATCTTTAACCATCTTAACTGTCTTTGGACGACCTGTAATCTCAGGAACAGCTGTATCTGCTTCAGGGTTTGACCACGAAGCAGGAACTTCTACTTTATGAAGAGCACTTACACCTGCATCAATTGCTTTGTAATTCATTTCAACAATCGCATCGCCCTTCTTGCCGTAGGATTTTTTAGCAGCTTCTTTCATATACTTAATAGCTTCGTCAATTGGCATTACATTTGCTAATTTGAAGAATGCAGATTGAAGAATTGTGTTGGTACGTTTACCCATACCAAGTTCAATTGCTTTATCAATTGCATTGATTGTATATAACTGAATTTTGTTATCTGCAATATACTTTTTAGCAGCAGCATTCAACTTTGTAGCCAACTCATCATCTGACCACTGGCAGTTAATCATGAAAATTCCGCCAGGTTTAACATCCTGAACCATCTTGAAGCCTTTAAGAACATAAGATGGATTATGACATGCAACAAAGTCAGCCTGATTAATATAATATGGGCTCTTGATTGGCTTGTCACCGAATCTAAGATGTGAGATTGTTACTCCACCAGTTTTCTTGGAATCATATTGGAAATATGCCTGAATATATTTATCAGTATGGTCACCGATAATCTTGGTTGAGTTCTTGTTGGCACCTACAGTACCATCTCCGCCAAGACCCCAGAACTTACACTCTACTGTACCTGCAGCAGCTGTAATAGGTGCAGGCTTAACTTCTGGCAAGCTCAAGTATGTGACATCGTCAACTATACCGATTGTGAAACGTTTCTTAGGCTCATCCTTCTTAAGTTCAGTATAAACAGCAAATACTGAAGAAGGTGGAGTATCCTTTGAACCAAGTCCATAACGTCCGTTTGTTACTACTATATCATTAAGTCCTGCCTCACGAAGAGTTGTAGCAACATCAAGGTATAATGGATCACCTAATGCACCAGGTTCCTTTGTACGGTCAAGAACAGCGATTTTCTTAGCTGTCTTTGGAAGAACCTTAAGAAGGCTGCTAGGAACCCAAGGACGGTATAAACGAACCTTAATAAGTCCAACTTTCTCGCCTGCAGCTGTTAAGTAATCTATAACTTCTTCAGCCACATCACAGAAAGAACCCATAGCTACGATTACACGATCAGCATCTGGAGCTCCGTAGTAGTTGAATAAATCATAATTTGTACCAAGTTTTTCATTTACTTTAGCCATGTATTTTTCAACAATAGCTGGCAATTCATTATAAGTCTTATTACATGCTTCACGATGCTGAAAGAATATATCTCCATTTTCATGTGAACCACGCATTTTTGGAGTTGCGGGGTTTAATGCATTATCCCGGAAAGCCTTTACAGCATCCATGTTGCACATTTCTTTTAAATCATTGTATTCCCATGTTTCAATTTTCTGAACTTCATGGGATGTACGGAAACCATCAAAGAAGTTAATAAAAGGTACTTTACCTTCAATTGTTGCAAGATGTGCAACTGCGCTTAAGTCCATTACTTCCTGTGGATTTGACTCTGCTAACATTGCAAAACCAGTCTGACGGCATGCATATACGTCACTATGGTCACCAAAGATGTTCAATGCATGTGAAGCAACTGTACGTGCAGATACATGAAATACACTAGGAAGAAGTTCACCAGCAATTTTGTACATGTTAGGAATCATCAAAAGAAGTCCCTGTGAAGCTGTAAATGTTGTAGTTAAAGCACCGGCAGCAAGAGAACCATGAACTGTTCCGGCAGCACCTGCCTCAGATTGAAGCTCAACAACTTTAACTTGATTACCGAAAATGTTTTCCCTGCCTGCAGCAGACCACTGATCAACGAAGTCAGCCATTGGGCTTGAAGGTGTTATTGGGTAAATGGCAGCAACATCAGTAAACGCATATGATACATGTGCAGCAGCTGTATTGCCGTCCATCGATTGTTTAGGTCTTGACATATTTTTATTGCCCCCTCTTTATTCTATTTAACGTCTTATTTTATCATTTTACTACAATCTTGTAAAGTTTGTATAACTATTAATGTATACAAAATACACTCTTTATTTATAAACTATTTCTTTTTAGCCCTTATTATATCCTTCTTCCAGGGCAATACTAGCTACAACTGCAGACGCGCTAAAACAGCAGCTGTCGTAAGTATTTTGCAAAATCAACTCACTTCTTGTAAGTATGGTATTTTTACTATTTCATTTACATAAAAAGCAGCCTTAGCATTTGCGCTAAAGCCACCTTAATTCATGCTATACTATTATTTTTATAGCATTTATAAATTTTTTTAAGCCTCTTCTCCTGCCAATTTAAGAAGATCTGCCCACCTCTTATCTACTTCTGCCTGTATTTCTTCAAGCATATGCTCATTTCCAGCTCTAAACAAGTGTTTAAATCTTCCCTGAGCTTTTAAGAAATCTTTTACAGGTAGTTTAGTCTTAGGCTTGTAACTTATAATATATTTTCCATCGATAACTTCATATAATGGCCAGAAACATGTTTCAACTGCCAACTTGTTAATTTCCATAAGATCGGGAGTATTATACTGCCATCCTCTTGGGCATGGAGCTAAAACATTCATAAATGCAGCACCTTTTGTATATATTGCCTTTTCAGCCTTTTCATAAAGATCCTTCATATTTCCTATAGCTGCTGTTTGAGCAACATAAGGTATATGATGGTTAACCATTATCTCCGTAAGATCCTTTCTCCACTGTTGTTTTCCAGGAATTTTCTTGCCTGCTGGAGAAGTGGTAGTATCTGCATATTTTGGTGTAGCTGAGGATCTTTGGATTCCAGTATTCATGTATGCTCCATTATCGTAGCAGACATAAACCATATCATGACCTCTTTCCATTGCACCGGAAAGTGATTGTATACCGATATCATATGTTCCACCATCACCACCAAATGCAATAAACTTTGTATCCCCAGTTATCTTACCTTTTCTCTTCATTGCCACATAAGCAGCTTCTGCACCAGCTACTGTAACAGCCGAATTTTCAAACGCATTGTGTACAAATGAATCTTTCCATGCAGTATAAGGATAAATAAATGTACTAACTTCCAAACATCCGGTTGCACTTCCTATAACAGCGTGATCTTCAGGTTTCAGAGCCCTTAATATTTGTCTTGTGACTACAGGGGCTCCACAACCTGCGCACATTCTATGACCACCAGTAAATCTTTCTGGTTTCTTTGCAGCTTCCTTTAAATTGTAAGCCATTTATCACACCTCCTATTCTCTTACGCCAAGGTAGTTGTAAACCGAGTCTACTTTACCTGTGCTAGAAATTTCAAATAATTTGTTAACAATGGTTTCTATATCATTTGACTTAACATCTCTTCCACCTAATCCGTAGATGAAATTAATTACTTTTGGTGATAGAACCCCTTTAGCATACATCGCACTTGTTACATCAGTAAACAACGGACCTCCAGCAGCATTAAAGCTATCAGCCTTGTCCATTATAGCTATGGCTTTGTACTTTGCTAATGCAGCAGCTATTTCATCAACAGGGAAAGGTCTGTATACTCTTGGCTTAATTACAGCAACTTTTTTTCCCTGTGCTTTATACTTATCGGCTACATATTTAGCAGTACCCGCTGTAGAGTTTAATACAACAATTGCCACATCTGCTCCATCTGCATTATACTCTTCAAATAATTCATACTTTCTGCCTGTCAACTTATAAAATTCTTCTGACACTTCAAGAATAACCTTTTTAGCATTCATCATTGCCTGAGCTTGCTGTCTCTTGTGTTCAAAGCAATGAGTAAAGTGATCCAAAGGACCTACAGCTATAGGATTTTCTTTATTCAACAAATACATTTCCGGCTTGTACTCGCCAACAAAAGCCTTAACCTTATCGTCTTCAAGCAGTTCAATGTTTTCTATCGCATGAGAAGTAATAAATCCATCCTGACAAACCATTACTGGAAGTACTACATCCTGATGTTCTCCTATTCTATGAGCCATTAGCATATTGTCATAAGCTTCCTGATTGTTTTCCGAATATATCTGAATCCAACCTGAATCTCTCGCACCCATGGAATCACTATGGTCATTATGAATATTTAAAGGACCGGATAAAGTTCTATTTACGCATGCCATTACTATTGGAAGCCTTGAAGCTGCTGCAATGTAAAGCACTTCCCACATTAGAGCAAGTCCATTTGCTGATGTAGCTGTCATTGCCCTTCCACCTGCCGCCTGTGCACCCACACAAGCAGACATTGCACTATGTTCTGATTCTACTGCTACAAATTCGGTATCAACAACACCATCTGCAACATAAGTTGAAAAATATTGAGGAACTTCTGTTGAAGGAGTAATTGGGAATGCAGCAACAACATCTGGATTTATTTGCTTCATGGCAACAGCCATAGCTTCGTTACCACTCATTCTTTCTCTTATTGACATATTCTCCACCTCCTATTTCCCTTCCTCTACAAAGTCAATGGCATTGAAAGGGCAAACCTTCACACATACGCCGCATCCTTTGCAGTGATCATAATCAAAATCTATTCTTTTTCCTTCTTCATTAACCAATATCGATGTATCCGGACAAACAGGGTAGCAAAGCAAACACTGCTTGCATTTCTCCTGAAGCCAAACAGGTTTCATTGAACGCCAATCCCCGGTTTTATAAAGATGTGCATTTCCTGCGTAAGATATAGCACCTCCTGGTGTGATGTCTTTCCAATTTACATCAATTGCAACATCTTTTAATTCCTTTTTACTCATAGACCCTTCACCTCCTGCATGGACCTTTCAAGAGCCTTAATATTGCCTTCAACAACTTCAGGCTTCTTTGCAAATTTATGTTTAAATGAATCAACCATATCCTTTAAAAATTCCTGTTCATTCATAACTCTGCTAACTTTAACTACTGCACCTAGCATTGGGGTATTAGGGAAATATTTCCCAAGAGTATCAATAGAAATTGTTCTGGCATCTATAGTACATACCTTCCCTTTATACCCCTTTAACAATGGTTTTAATTCTTCAGGAGACTTTGTAGTGTTGACAATAATTGCTCCGTCCTCTTTTAATCCTGCAGTTACATCAACTGACGTAATTAATGTGTCATCCACAACAACAACATAATCAGGTTCATAAATATTGCTATGAATTGTAAGCTTTTCATCGCTAATTCTGTTGTAAGCTGTAATTGGTGCTCCCATTCTTTCTGGACCATACTCAGGAAATCCTTGTATAAATTTCCCGGTATTAAATGCAGCATCAGCAAGCAACAATGATGCAGTTTTAGCACCTTGTCCACCACGCCCATGCCATCTTATTTCAACAACCTTGCCCATGTGGTAAACCTCCTCATTTTGTATTTATAAAAATATCTGTGCTTTATTTTATACAGTAACATATTTTTTCCATAAAATATTAACTAAATTCAAGTATAATTGATTGGATATTTTTGTCAAGGAAAGTTAGTAAAAAATGAATAATAACCACTTGAATTAAGCTTGATTATACTTATTGCGTAAACTTTTTTATAATTTCTTACACGTATTTGAATAGAAATAATTAAAAAAACCATTAAGTTTGACGTAATGTAAATAAACCAAATTCAATGGATGTTTTTCATCTATATTGCATAACCTTTAAGTGCTCTTATAGATTTAACTTTAGTATTTGTTATCTATATTAAAGGTTGTCCACCTTATAGACGGAATTTATTAATATACGATATCGAAACAAATTGTAATAATATCACAGAAAATGTATACCTATTTAAAAATGAACTTATATATTTAAAATACTATTTAGTGCAACAATTAAACCAACCCCTGGTATACCAAGTGTTCCTATCATAAATGCTGAAACAGGATTTAACGCTATATTAAAATTAAAGATTCCGCCAATAAAATTTATAACTAAGATTGCTACCCCACCAAGTATAGTGCTACATATCAATTTAACAATAACCTTCATAGGACCAACAAACATTCTTCCGAAAAAATACAACAGTATAATTCCTATTATATAGGAAAAAATTGTGCTATATCCTATCATTTATTATCACTTCGCCCTCATATTTATTATGACCAATAACTATAGACCCTTATATAAACAGCACTGAAACCATACAATATTTATGTTTAAAAACCTACTATTAAATATATAAGTCAAGTCATAAATTTATTACAAAATGATAATAGATTATCCTATTTAGATAAAGAAAATTGGTTTTTCAAAAAAGATCCTTTTCTTTAATTAAGTTTGATTATATCTCTAATCTTATTCCTTTTTCCTTTGCTATTTTTAATAGATATTCATATCTTGCCTGATAAGCCTTTATTTTATATGTATGATAATCAATCATATCATCCTCAACAGCATAATCAAAATCAGCGTTTGCTTTTATCCAATCCTTCTTTGCTTTCGTTATGTTATCTATAAGGTTTTGAATATCATTGACTTCGTACTTTTCTAATTCACTGTTTTCTTTTATATTGAGCGAATTCAATATTTTTTGAAATATGCCGTTTCTTTGTACTTTCGATCTTTGATACTTTTGAATATTCAAATTCATAAAACTCACCTTATACCTTTATTTTTTGTTGAACATTCTTTAATATATTATTCAAAATGGTTGTCTAAATGTTCATTTTTTATAAGTATAAGCAGAATTTTCCTAATCTATACATATATTAGAATTTTATTATTACTTTTACTTGTTCTATTACTAAAGATGCTAAATGCTAAATAATTCAACAACCACACAACCCCATATATGTTAATACAACCCATATGTTGCATTTAAACTAAGCAAATAACCATTTAATAGGTTTACGTTTACATTTTTACATGGAAAAATGTATTGTCTTTTTTGAATAAACTTGCGATAATTATATTATGCCAAGATAAGGAACGCTATTTAGAAAAATTTACATATTACTTTTAGCGAACCTAAGATAAATATTAACAGTCTAATATTTATAACAGGAAGGTAAATTCTATATAAAATGGAGAGTAATTATGACAAACCTAGAAGTACCAAAGAAAACCCTTAAACAAAAAAACAAGTTAGTTCTTATATTACTGTTAGTAATATGTCTATTATTTGCTGTAACTTCAATTTATTCTATTTCCACTTTGGCTTACAGCAAATCTTACAGTGGTATATCTATTAACAATCAAAATGTTGGCAAAATGACTAAAGACGAAATATATTCAATGTTAAAGTCCAACTATTCGGATAAAGCCAATAATAATAAAATAACTCTAAAGTATAAAGATACAAAGAAAGAAATCAGTTTTACTCAAATAGAAGTAAAATATGATTTTGAAAAAGCTGTAAATGATGTTATGAGTGTAGGTAGAAAAGGGAATATTTTTAGCAGGCTGAGCGAAATATCCAATATCAAAAAAAGTGGAAAAGCTATTGAATTAAGTTATTCTTATAATAACGACAAGCTTAAGAGTATCATTGATAATTTCAACAACGAAACAATTAAAAATGTTAAGGAAGTTGACCTGCTTATTGAAGACTCAAAGGTTACTATTCATACAGGCCATGCTGGCGAACGAATTGATACTAACGATATATATAAAACCGTTGATGAATCAATTAAATCATGCTCAAATGTGGATCATGAAGTTCCAATTATAACAACTTCTCCAAGCAGCATCAACATTGATGATATATATAATAAAATATGCACTGAGCCAATAGATGCAAAGGCAAAATTGGACGGAAATAGTATTTCAATAGTTCCTCATTCAAAAGGAAGATCTATTGATAAAGCCGAGTTAATGAGTATTATAAATGAAATTGAGAAAACACCTGATACTGATAGAATTCTTCCAGTTAAGTTTGTTGAAGCTAAAATAACAACATCAGTATTTAAAGCTAAACTTTTTAAAGATACTCTTGCATCGTCAAGTACAAGGTTTTCTACAGCTACTGCAATTGACGCTAATAGAGGTGTTAATATAAAGCTAGCAGCTTCAAAAATAAACGGTAAAATACTATTACCCGGTCAAACATTTTCTTTTAATGAAGTTGTAGGACCTAGAACAGCAGATAGAGGCTATCAAATTGCTCATGTTTATAAGGGCGGTAAAATTGTTGATGATATAGGAGGAGGTATTTGTCAGGTATCTACAACCCTATACAACGCAACACTTAAGGCAGACCTTCAAACAGTATCAAGAAAGAATCACATGTTTACTGTAGGATATGTTCCTTTTGGTCAGGACGCTGCTGTATCTTATGGAGCAACTGATTTCAAGTTTAAAAACAATACCTCAATGCCTATAAAAGTTCAAGTAAACATTACCAGCGACAATCGTATTGCATTTTCTCTTTTGGGTACAAATGAAAATCCTAATAAAACAATAGAAATAAGTAATGTTCAAATAAGTACTACACCAGCTCCAGTTACGTATGTAGATGACCCTACAATGCCTCAGGGAAAAACAGTTGTTATTAGTAAAGGAATGACAGGGTATGTAATTGATACTTATAAAATAGTTAAAATTGGTGGTGAGGTTGCGAGCAAGACAAAAATCCACAGGAGTACCTATACTACTTTGGCCAAAAAGGTAAAAAGAGGTACAAAAAAAGTTTCTCAAACTACAACAGCTCCTGCACCTTCTGCAACCAAAGCTCCTGAAGTAGTTATTCCAGCTTCTGAAGGTACTGTTGACGCTCCAGTTGCTGATACCCCTGTTGAAGCCCCAGCCAATACTCCAGCTACTAGTGCTGATGGAACGGTTTAATCATCATTTACTAAGGAATAGTGAAAGTTATATTTTCAGCACTCTTAAACATCAATAGAAAATGGCATTTGCTTATAAAATGATTCCTTTATAGTAATAGATAAAAAGTCTGATATTATAAAGGAATCATTTTCAATTTTTACAATAGATTTAACTTAATGCTAGCTATCTATATTTTTAGTAACTATCTACGCTAACTGCTCCATTACTTCTTAATATGGTGCCAATCTGTGACACCTTGTCATCATCAGTCTTCATGCTAAATAGTATTTTACCAGCCTTTATATCAGTCTCGTACTGACGGCTTTTATTTTCCGGAATTCCTAAATCAACAAGCCCCCCAACTACTCCACCTGTTACCGCGCCTGATAATAACCCTGTAATTGGACCTGCAGCTGCGATTATACCTAACCCTGGAATTACCATACTTCCTGCACCTATTAGCAATCCTGCAAGCCCACCTAATATTCCACCTGTAATTACACCATCAGATATATTGTCATTAACACCTTTTGGGCTTGTTCCCATATTAAATCCCGTTGTTGTGTTGTTACCTTCATAACCTTCATCTTTATTCTTAGCAATTATTGAAATATCATCTGTCCTAAGCCCTTGGTCTTTAATTTGCTTAGCTGCATTCTCAGCATTTGAATAATTATCAAAAATTGCTGCAACTGTTCTTGACATTTCTATACCTCCTATAAGTAAGTTTTGATAATGAACTACTACCTCCCTCAATTATTTTCATCCGAAGCTTACTTTTTCAAAAAGTCCACATGAAATTTAAAAGCATTAGTTCATTTATCCTTATAAATAGCATTAGTTATAAGAGACTATTTTATTCGTTGGTTTCAAAATCCTCAAAATGTAACTTTTTTTTAATATTATTTGCTACCACATAGTGTATAATTAAATTATGCTAATTTTAAATATACTAAGGGGTGTTACATAAACAAATGAAAAAAGCTGTAAATATTATAATTGTGTTCACTATGTTGATTATTTTAATCACAAATACAAGCGCTTCCTCTAATGTTTCTGTAATGGAACAAAATGCAAATTCTATTGTCAAGCTTGGGATTATGAAAGGATACGAAGACGGATCTCTTAAACTTGATAATAAAATTAAAAGAAGTGAATTTATTACTTTGATCGTAAAAATGATGGCATACGACAAAGATACCAATCTAGACAGCATAAACATCAACTTTACAGATCTAAAGAAAAAGCATTGGGCCTATACTAATATTAGCCTTGCACTAAAATATAAGCTTGTTACAGGATATCCGGATAACACTATTGCACCAGATAAAGATGTTACTTATGCAGAAGCATTGGCGGTGGTTATAAGGGCCTTAGGGTATGAGAAAACTTTAACTGGAAAGTGGCCTAACAATGTAGTTAACAAAGGCATTGAGCTTGGACTTAATAAAAATCTTTCATTAGACGCCAACCACCAATTAACACGTGGGGAAATGTCCGTAATTGTTTATAATGCATTGACAGTAAACTTTGCAACTAACTGATTTGAATTACAACTAGAATAAGTTTTTTTAGTATATTGTATTCATTAAATAAAGTTGCTAATATAATACTAGCAACTTTATTTATATTATTTCCCAAAAGGTTGTTTATATAATATCTTCTTATTATGTATTTTTAAATTGATGCTGTAATATCTTATACGCTTAGGAGTATGAAATGCAATTAGAAGGAATTCTATTTTTACTAATAATATTAATAATACCTATTATATCAATATTTTCAAACGATACTGCCTTTTTTATAATTCTTTCATTGGTTTTATCTTTTTTATCTGCGAAAAACATTCTTTCGACTTTTTTTCACATAGTTAGTGGAGATGATGATGAAACAAAAGAATTACTCGAAGAAATTGAAGAGACCATTGATTTGGACTTTCAAAAAATAGAAAAAGGATTAAAGATATCAAAAGCACTAGTAATTATTTTATTTTTTATATATAGTACCTTTTTTATGGATTTATTTATATTTAAAATAGTCACATCTTTTATAATTGTTTACTGGTTGCGTTATATTGTTGACACTATTAAATCCAAAACGGAAGATGAAAAAGTCTCTTCTGATAGTCAAAGTCCTTTTTTCGAACAGGCACTAAGTCTTTTGATTAATATATTAAGTTTGGTTACAATCGTAGTAACAGCCCTTAATAAATTTTTTTAAATAGATATATTAAGCACAAATTATTATATAATTTATCTTCGCACTTTGTGATGACTTTTGGAATTCACCTCTATATTAGTTAAAATTGTTGTTTTTGCAAGTACAACTATTCTAAATTGCAAAATTTTAAACTTTTTTCAATATTAATATTGAATTTATAAATATGTTTGTGCTATAATGAAAAAAACATAAGAGTTTTATAAGGTTTCGACCTATAAACGTGGCAATGATGCTTTGATTTTAAGTAAGCAAGCGTACTCAATGGCGAGGATGACTACTTCGTTGAGTGCGCTTTTTTTATACCAAAATCAATTTTGCAAGTTTATGTTTTATATATTTCATTTTTATTTATATTATATAAAATTATGTGTTTATGGAAAGGGTGTATAACAATGAAGAATTATGGATTACCCTCAAAACAAGGTTTATATGATCCTCAGTTTGAGCATGATGCCTGTGGAATCGGTTTTGTTGTTAATATAAAGGGGAAAAAATCTCATGAGATAGTTGAACAGGCATTAACTATCCTTATAAATCTCACTCATCGTGGTGGAAGTGGTTCAGAATCCAACACAGGTGATGGTGCTGGTTTATTAATCCAGATACCTCATAAGTTCTTTACTAAAGAATGTTCAAAGCAGGGAATTAACCTTCCGGAGCCTGGCAAATACGGAGTTGGAATGGTATTTCTGCCTACTGATGAAAATAAAAGAAAAGCTATGGAAAAATACATTGAAAATATTATTATTGAGGAAGGTCAAAGCCTTTTAGGCTGGAGAGACTTAAACCTTGATGATACATCATTAGGGAGCGTTGCTTTATCAGCAAAACCTTTTATTCGTCAATTGTTTATTGGTAAAAGCTCCGAACTTGAAACAGAAATTTCTTTTGAAAGAAGACTTTATGTTATAAGAAAACGCATTGAAAGGTATGCTCTTGACAACAGTGAATACGTATATTTCGCTAGTCTTTCATCCAGAACTATAGTGTACAAAGGTATGCTTACATCAGATCAGGTTGAACAGTTTTATAGCGAGCTAGCAGATAATGATGTTGAATCTGCTCTTGCACTTGTTCACTCAAGATACAGCACGAATACCTTCCCAAGCTGGGAAAGAGCGCATCCAAACCGTTATATAATTCATAATGGAGAAATTAACACTCTTAGAGGAAATGTAAATTGGATGAACGCAAGACAATCACTTTTGGAATCTCAGCATTTTGGAGATAGTATCGAAAAGATACTTCCAATAATAAATCCAGACGGAAGTGACTCTGCGATGTTTGATAACTGTCTCGAATTTATGGCACTATCAGGGCGTTCTCTCCCACATGCTGTTATGATGATGATACCGGAGCCATGGTCTAATCATGAAAGTATGAGTGACGAAAAGAAGGCTTTCTATGAATACCACAGCTGTCTCATGGAGCCATGGGATGGTCCAGCTGCAATAGCATTTACCGATGGCTCAAAAGTTGGAGCTGTTTTAGACAGGAATGGTCTTCGTCCCGCACGTTACTATGTTACAACAGATGATCTTGTTATATTGGCATCTGAAGTTGGTGTCCTTGACATACCACCAGAAAATATAATCAGCAAGGAACGCTTACAACCTGGAAGAATGCTTCTTATAGACACTACTGAGGGACGAATCATAACTGATGATGAAATAAAGAATACTATTGTATCTAAACAGCCTTACCGTAGCTGGCTTAATGAACATTTATTAAATTTGGACAGTTTACCTGAAGCACCAAGTGTAATAGAGACAAATCATGAAACTGTGCTTTTAAGACAAAAAGCTTTCGGATATACCTATGAGGATCTTAATTCAACTCTACTGCCAATGGCTAAAGATGGAGTGGATCCAATTGGAGCAATGGGTACTGACATACCTTTAGCTGTTTTATCCGATAAGCCACAGTTATTATATAACTATTTTAAGCAACTTTTTGCACAGGTTACCAACCCACCTATTGACGCTATTAGGGAAGATATAATTACAAGCACCGATACAATGATGGGCTCTGAAGGTAATCTAATTAACCCTATACCTGAAAGCTGCAGGCAGATAAAAATTAAAAACCCTATAATAGATAACCATCAGCTTGAAAAGTTGCGCCATATTGATAAATCCGGATTTAAATCGGTTGATTTATCTATACTATATAGTGTGAGCGAAGGCGGTCAAGCTCTCGAAAATGCAATGGAAGATTTATTTAATTCTGCAGATTCTGCCATCGCCAGCGGAGCGAATATATTAATTTTATCCGACAGAGGCATAAACAATAACAACGCGGCAATTCCAGCTTTATTGGCTGTTTCCGGATTACATCATCACCTTATTAAAACAGGCACAAGAACATCTGTCAGTATTGTACTTGAATCCGGAGAGCCAAGAGAAATACACCATTTTTGTCTCCTGATTGGTTATGGGGCATCAGCAATTAATCCATACCTAGCTTTAGAATCGATTGATCATATGATAAACCAGGGTTTACTTGTTGGTACTGACTATCATACCGCCGCTCATAAGTATTTAAAAGCTTGTAAAAAAGGCGTAGTTAAAGTACTTTCAAAAATGGGTATTTCAACTATACAAAGTTATCAGGCTGCCCAAATTTTTGAAGCTATTGGTTTATCAGAAGACTTTATTAATAAATATTTTACTTCAACTGCTACAAGAATAGGCGGATTGGGAATAAATGAAGTGGCTGAGGAAATCAAACTGAGGCACATTGCTGCATTTGATGAACGCTTGTCTGAGATTTCCTTAGATGCCGGAGGAACAAATAAATGGCGTGCAGATGGTGAGTACCATATGTACAACCCTGAAACTGTTCATAAACTACAGATCGCTTGCAGATCTGGAAGCTATGAGCAATTCAAGGAATTTTCAAAATTAATAACAGACCAAACTCAGAAACTTTGTACCATTAGAGGGCTTATGGATTTTAAGGTTCGTAATCCAATACCTTTAGATGAAGTCGAATCTGTAGAGTCAATATGCAAGAGATTTAAAAGCGGAGCTATGTCATATGGTTCAATAAGCCAAGAGGCACATGAGAGCCTTGCTATCGCTATGAACCGCATTGGCGGTAAGAGTAATACAGGTGAAGGCGGCGAAGATCCTGCCAGGTTTATACCTGATGCAAACGGTGATTCCAGATGCAGTGCCATAAAGCAGGTTGCATCCGGAAGATTTGGAGTTACAAGCAACTATCTTGTAAATGCTAAAGAAATTCAAATAAAAATGGCACAGGGAGCAAAACCTGGAGAAGGTGGACAGTTGCCTGGACGTAAGGTTTATCCATGGATTGCTAAGGTTAGGGGTTCAACTCCTGGTGTTGGTTTGATATCTCCACCACCTCACCATGATATATATTCCATTGAAGACCTTGCAGAACTTATACATGACCTTAAAAATGCAAATAGAGATGCTAGAATAAATGTAAAGCTTGTTTCTGAAGTAGGTGTAGGAACAATTGCTGCAGGTGTGGCAAAAGGAAAGGCAGATGTTGTATTGATAAGTGGATATGACGGAGGTACAGGCGCATCTCCACGTACAAGTATAAAGCATGCCGGTCTGCCATGGGAATTAGGTCTAGCTGAGACACATCAGACTTTATTGTTAAACAACTTGAGAAGCCGTATAGTTGTTGAAACTGACGGTAAACTTCTAACAGGAAGAGACGTAGCAATTGCAGCATTGCTAGGTGCGGAAGAATTTGGTTTTGCTACAGCTCCATTAATTGTACTTGGTTGCGTTATGATGAGAGTGTGCAACCTCGATACTTGTCCTGTAGGAGTGGCAACACAAAACCCTGAACTTAGAAAGAAATTTGCTGGAAACCCTGACCATGTTGTAAACTTCTTTAAGTTTATTGCACAGGAACTCCGTGAAATTATGGCAGAACTCGGCTTTAGAACTATAAACGAGATGATAGGTAGAACAGATGTACTTGAAGCCTCTACAGCTATTAACCACTGGAAAACTAAAGGCATAGATATATCAAAAATTTTATATAGTCCGGAAACATCAAAAGATGCAAGCATGTACTGCACACAAAGTCAGGATCATGAGCTTGAAAAATCTCTTGATATGGCTGAACTCTTAACTATATGTGAACCTGCTATATCTGCTAAGGAAAAAGTAAGAGCTATACTTCCTATTAAGAACACTAACCGTGTTGTAGGTACAATACTTGGTAGCGAAATTACCAAAAAATACGGTGCAGAAGGACTGCCAGAAGATACAATCAGCCTTCATTTTCAAGGTTCAGCAGGTCAAAGTTTTGGAGCTTTTGTACCAAAAGGAATGACTTTATCACTTGAAGGCGATACCAATGACTATATAGGTAAAGGTCTGTCAGGGGGCAAAATAATTGTATATCCTCCTAAGGTTTCTACATTTAAGCCTAATGAAAACATTATTATAGGTAATGTTGCCTTCTATGGTGCAACAAGTGGAGAAGCATACATCAGAGGTATAGGTGGAGAAAGATTCTGCGTAAGAAATAGTGGAGTAAATGCTGTTGTCGAAGGTGTAGGAGATCATGGTTGCGAATATATGACAGGAGGAACAGTTGTTGTCCTAGGAAAAACCGGAAGAAACTTTGCAGCTGGTATGTCAGGCGGAATATGTTATGTACTTGACGAAAGTGGTGACTTCGATAGTAGATGTAATAAAGAAATGGTCGGCTTAGAGAAAGTAGTAGATGATGATGAGGCAAATAATTTAAAAATGATGATTCAAAAGCATTTTGACTATACAAACAGTGATGTAGCAAAAGGAATTCTAGATAATTGGAATAGCATGGTTGGTAAATTTGTTAAGGTAATGCCTATAGATTACAAAAGAATGCTTCAAGCAATAAAACAGATTTCCGATCAGGGTATTACTGGTGAAGATGCATTAATGGCAGCCTTTAATGCTAATAACAAAGACCTTGCCCGTGTTAGCGGAAACTAAAAATCTTTTGTAGTCTATTATAGGGAATTGGAGGAATTACAATGGGTAAACCAACTGGATTTATGGAATATAAAAGGGAAATGCCAAAAGATCGTTCTCCACTTGAGAGAGTCAAGGATTGGAATGAATTTCATGACACTTTACCTGAAGATAAGCAAAGGACTCAAGCTGCAAGATGTATGGACTGTGGTATTCCGTTTTGCCATTCTGGAATTTTGATAAACGGTATGGCTTCAGGGTGTCCTTTACACAATCTTATACCGGAATGGAATGACCTTCTATATAAGGGGTTATGGAAAGAAGCAATAAAGAGGCTTCTCAAAACAAATAACTTTCCGGAATTTACAGGAAGAGTATGTCCTGCACCCTGCGAAGGTTCTTGCACTGTAGGAATAAATGACCCACAGGTTACAATAAAATTAAATGAATGTACAATAATCGACAGAGCTTTTGAAGAGGGATGGATCGTTCCAGAACCTCCAAAAGTAAGAACTGGCAAAAAAGTTGCAGTAATTGGCTCTGGTCCTTCAGGACTTGCATGTGCAGATCAATTAAACTCTGCTGGTCATAGTGTTACTGTATATGAAAGAGCTGATAGAATTGGCGGACTTCTCATGTATGGAATACCAAACATGAAGCTTGATAAGAAAGTTGTGCAAAGAAGAGTTAACCTTCTTGAGCAAGAAGGAATTAAATTTATAACTAATACTGAAATAGGTAAAGACATCCCATCTGAAGAACTTCTGAAAGACTTTGACGCTGTTGTACTTTGTGGTGGGGCAACAAAACCAAGGGATTTGAAAATTGATGGCAGAGAGCTAAAAGGTGTTCATTTTGCTATGGATTTCTTACGAGCAAATACTAAAAGTTTACTAGATTCAAAGCATGCTGATTCAAACTACATCTGTGCAAAAGGAAAAAATGTTATAGTTATAGGTGGAGGAGATACTGGTACTGACTGCGTTGGCACATCACTACGCCATGGCTGCAATAGTGTATTCCAGTTTGAAATACTTCCACAACCGCCTTCAGTTAGACAACCAAATAATCCATGGCCACAATGGCCAAAGGTTCTTAAAGTTGACTATGGCCAAGAAGAAGCAGCTGCAATACAAGGCGACGATCCAAGAATTTATTGTATTACTACAAAGAAGTTTGTTGGAGATACCAATGGCAACTTACAAGAAGTTCATACTGTTAATATAGAATGGAAGAAAGATGATTTAGGACGTTTTGTACCTATTGAAATTGAAGGTAGCGAAAAAGTATGGAAGGCTGATCTTGTGCTTCTCTGTATGGGCTTTTTAGGCCCTGAAGAGACAATTCTCGACCAACTTAGTGTTGATAAGGATGAAAGATCAAATGCTAAAGCGCAATATGGAAAATTTCAAACAAGTGTAAAAGGTGTATTTACAGCTGGCGATATGAGGCGCGGACAAAGCCTTGTTGTATGGGCAATTAATGAAGGCCGTGGTGCTGCGCGTGAAGTTGATAAATTCTTAATGGGTTATACTAATTTACCATAAACACACCTAACATTATTTCTAGAAGCTGCTTATTGCAGCTTCTTTTTTCTTTTAATTTATCTACTATATATAACCAACTAATTAATACATTAGAATTTTATCTATAAACTAAATATAACTCTTTTTTATGCTATAATGGTAAATGGTTATAATTAATAATTGTTAATATATAATATAACAAAGAAAGGTTAAGGTACATAAAGTTAATAATGAGCACAAAAAATTCAAACCTAACTACTATAATAACTTTAACAATCCTTATTTTATCTGCATCATTAGATAACGTAGTTTTAGGGTTATTTCCTCCTCTATTTTCTTTAATATCCGAAGATTTAAACATTCATGTTTCTTCAATGGGTATTGTTTCAGCTGTAACTATATTGTTTTCTGCTACTTCATCAGTTTTTTGGGGTTACGCAGCTGATAAAGGTAAAAGAAAGCATTTATTAATAATTGGTACATTTATTTTTTCTGTTTCAATATTCCTTACTGCGTTCAGTAAAAGCTTTTTCCAACTAATTTTATTTCAAATTTTTACTGGTATAGGTCTTGGTTGTATTGGCTCTATCGGATATAGTGTTTTAACTGATTTTATACCAAAAAAGCATCTTGGTACACTATTGAGTTTATGGGGATTATCGCAGGGATTCGGAGGTATTGCAGGTTCTGTAATGGCACCTATAATATCAACACATTCAACATGGAGAAGACCTTTTATTATAATTTCTATAATAGATTTCATATTTATGTTTTTATATTTTATTATGAAGGAACCAGAAAAAGGTTCTGCTGAGCCCGAGTTAAAAGATCTGCATAAAGAGGGGTTGAGTTATAACTATTCTATAGAATTAAGTCAATTACCTAAAATAATAGCTAAGAAGAGTAACAAATGGCTTATGTTCCAAGGCTTTTTTATTCAGATTACAATTGGAACTCTTATATGGCTTCCTACTCTATATGCTTCAAAAATAAGGGCAGAAGGCATTGACAAAGGTACAGCAATGATTGCTGCAGGATATTTCTACGCTCTTCTCCAAACAGGTGGTCTATCGTCAACCTATTTCGGTTACCTGGGAGATAAATTACAAAAGAAAACTTATAGGGGAAGGGCACTTTTAACTGGAGGTCTTATACTTGCCGCTGTACCTCTTTATATTCTTATGTTTTTATTGCCAATGGATAATCTTAAACTTCCTACTACTAATGAACCATATTCAATACTTATTTCTTTAGTTACACAGTTTGTTACTAATCCATGGATTTTATTAATGTTTATATTGGCAGTGTGTGCTACAGCTGCACAATCTGCTAATACTCCAAATTGGCTAGCTCTATTAACAGATATAAATCTACCTGAGCATAGAGCAACTGCTTTTAGTATATCAAATTTAATAAACGGTGGCGGTAGAGCTCTTGGTAATGTCCTTATAGGGATAGTTTTAGGGTTTATTTCAACGAAATTTCATGAACCTTATAACTATATATTTACTATGGTTCTATTCCAGATATTTTTTATTCCAGCTGTTTACTGTTATTATAAGGTTTCAAGAAATAGCGGAAAGGATATACGAAAAGTAAAATCAGTTTTAAAACGTAGAGCAAAAATTCATAAAACTAATTAATTAATATAATAGAAAGAAAAAGCAGAGAACTGACAATTCTCTGTTTTTCTTATTTCTTACTATTATTTTTAAGCAGAAAATTCTCTTTTATAACATTATTGTTTTGTTCATTACTTTTTACCAGTGATCTTTACTTTAAATTAAAGCCACCAGTGATATGATAATGTTAGTATGCCTACAATTGCATTCATCATTTGTTTAATTTAATCTATAATGTAATATTCCTAAATATAATCATAATAAAACGGTTACACACTGTATGCTAGTATGCAACCGTTTGGCGGAGAAGGAGGGATTCGAACCCTCGCGCCAGTTACCCGACCTAACGGTTTAGCAAACCGTCCCCTTCGACCTGCTTGGGTACTTCTCCAAATTTGAAGCCTTTACTTTTAATAAAGGCCTCTACTATATGGCGGAGAAAGTGAGATTCGAACTCACGGTAGGCTCACACCTACGCCGGTTTTCAAGACCGGTGCCTTAAACCAACTCGACCATCTCTCCATTTCTTTTGACAAGAACTAATATAACATGTACAACACCCATTTGTCAATACTTCTATTCAACCTATTTTAGGTAATTTTCTATTTTTTTATTACTAAATATACAATTTACAAAATATGGTATAAAACCTTTTGTTATATATTTTTAAATCAATTAAATGGACAAATATAATCATAAATAAAAGCGAAGCGTATAAAATAAATTACATTTATCCACAATATACGCTTCAAACTTTATTTAAAGATGAATATAAACTATTTAATTACGTCTACGCCATTCATATATTTCAATAAAGCTTCTGGAATAACAACTGACCCATCTTCTTGTTGATAATTTTCAAGAATACATGCAGTTGTCCTACCAATTGCAACACCTGATCCATTCAATGTATGAACAAATTCTGGCTTATCATTCGCGCTTCTTCTAAATTTGATGCCTGCTCTTCTAGCCTGAAAGTCTTCAAAATTGCTACATGAAGAAATTTCAACGTATCTATTATAACTTGGCATCCAAACTTCTATATCGTATTTCATTGCTGCTGTAAACCCTAAATCTCCAACACATATCTTAACTACTCTATAAGGTATACCTAATATCTGTAATACTTCTTCAGCATCTCTTGTTAAAGCTTCAAGTTCTTCATAAGATGTTTCAGGAGTTGTAAACTTAACTAATTCAACTTTATTAAATTGATGTTGCCTTATAAGTCCCCTTGTATCTCTTCCTGCAGCTCCTGCCTCAGCTCTAAAGCAAGCTGAATACGCTGCATGTTTTATTGGTAATTCTTTTGCATCTAAAATCTGTTCTCTGTACATATTAGTTACAGGAACTTCAGCTGTAGGTATTAAGAAGTAATCATTATTTGCTACTTTAAAAGCGTCTTCTTCAAATTTTGGAAGTTGTCCTGTTCCAATCATACTATTTCTATGAACCATAAATGGAGGAAATACTTCAGTATAGCCATGCTTACCAGTATGCAAATCAAGCATAAAATTCATCAAAGATCTTTCAAGCCTTGCACCTAAACCTTTATAAAAGGTAAATCTTGCTCCTGTTACTTTTGCCGCAGCTGAAAAGTCAAGTATACCTAATTTTTCTCCAATATCCCAATGTGCTTTTGGCTCAAAGTTAAATTTTTTAGGTTCTCCCCATTTCCTTATTTCCACATTATCATCATCAGTATCTCCGTCTGGAACTGTACTATTTGGTATATTAGGAATTGTCAGAAGTATTTTAACTAATTCATCATCAATATCCTTAACTTGATAATCAAGTGTTTTTATTTTATCTGATAAATTTTTCATTTCTTCCATAAGTGGCGCAACATCTTTTCCCTCTTTCTTATATATTGGCACCATCTTTGAATCAGAATTCTGTTTATTCTTAAGTTGCTCAACTTCAACTAAAATCTGCCTTCTCTTCTCATCCAAACTTAGAATTTGATTAACATCAAAACTATCTTTTCTTTTTAATAATGCCTTTTTTAAAATATCAGGATTACTTCTTATTAGCTTAATATCTAACATAATTACTTCTCCTTATATTTATTATAATTTATCTTTATAATTTATTGTTAAACTAAAATCAATAATACTGCTTATAACCTATCAATACTTACAGTTAAAATAATTATACTATAAAAAAGTATCATTTCAACCATTTGGGAATAAAATATTATATATAAAATAGTTTCTACTCGAAATTTACTTTTAAAAATTCAGTAGCATCATTTTTATAAGTGCTATCAGGATATTTAGTTAATAAATTATTCATCGTTTCTTTTGCAAGATACTTATTATCTTTATTTAAATGCGAATAAGCTATAAAATAATAACAATCATCTGAATAATACTCTTTATCAGTTAACTTTAAGGAATTCTGTAAATTATCTATTGCTTTATCATATTGTCCACTTTTATAATTATCATATCCATCAATATAAAACTCTAATGAAGCCTTTTTGTTTGACAACGCTGAAAGATTATTATACATGTCTAATGCATTTTTACTGAGAGAAGCCTTGTCAATTTCATTAATTAAGATAAGAGAGCAACTTTTTACATCACCGCAATCGTATTTTATATCTGCAAGCATAAGTTTTTCATAATTATCGTATTTAGAACTATTTATGTTTTTTACTTTATTTAATTCTTGCTTTAAATTTGACTCCTTTTTTCTCGCTGCTTCGATTTCTCCATTTAACTTTTCAATTTCTCCATTAAGTTTTTCATTTTCAGCAAGCGCAGAACTTAGATTCATCTTAAAATTGCTTTTTTCCTTTTCTGAATTACCTAATTTATCTCTAACGTAATCAATATTTTTATTTACTTTTATCTGGCTGTATGCTGTTATCATTAATACTATAAATGCACTTGTAAACAAAACAACCGCATAAATCCAAACTGTTTTTTTATCTTTTTTATTATCCATTTTAACAACACTCCTAAAGGACCGCAAAATTGATTTCGACCAAAGCTATAGTGGTTATCAAAAATATCTTTAATAGAATCAAACAAATTATTATCAATTTATCATTTCCTAATTAATAATGCTTATAGTATATAAACTAAGAATAATTAACTTATAAATGATTTATTTTTCTTCGCAATATCAATTGCTTGAATTTCTTCAGCTGACAAGGTGTACTTAGACTGTCCGCTTATTATAGCTTTTGCATATGTCGATGTTGATTCTCTCGAATATATCCCATTCAAAACAATTCCATTATCATTCCCGTCAAGTAGAGCAATAGCAAAGCTCAAATTACTACCTACATTATCAAAAGCATTATATCTAACAACACCTATCTTTTGAACACATTGTAACATGTTTCTTTCTATAAAATTTATTCTATTTTCAATATCTTTATTTTTATTTGTGATCTCATGACATAAATCTATATTTTCCTCAACTAATCTTTCAATGTTAGAGTCATCTGAATTCTTAAAAAACTTCTTATATCTATTTTTAAATTTATTTATGCTTGATCTAGTTGTAATTAATGAAATCAACAAAATAATTGTTACTATTATATTTCCTATTATTAAATATGGACTGAAAATGTTTATACTATTATAAATATCCTCAAATATTTTTAACATATACTACTCCTTCTGTTTATAGGTATTCAAAATTTAAATTTAATAAATTGTTTCACGTGAAACAATTTATTAAATTTAGTATGTTTTATATAATTTTTAAGTATATAGCCTATATTGCGCTAAATTTATTTTTAAGACGTTTATATATGTTTTAATGTATTTATATTAACTTACCTCAAAAACGAGCTTAAAATTAATTATACAAGCTACCTTTATTTCCCATTTTTTTGAATATATCCAATATTCTTTCTAGTTCATCATTTGAATAATACTCAATCATTATTTTCCCCTTTTTATTATTATTAAATAACTTCACTTTTGTTCCGAGAATCTTCTTTAATTCATCTTCAATTTGAACAATATTTTCATCTTCATTTATAACTTTTTTTACTTCTTTCTTTTGTGCAAGTAACTTTTTAACTAAACTTTCAGTATCTCTAACATTCAAATTCTTTTCGATTATTTCACTACAAACCTTTTCTTGCATTTCTTTATCTTCAATTGATAATAATGCTCTAGCATGTCCGCTACTTATTTCACCATTAATAAGATATTCCTTTACTTTTTCACCAAGTGCTAAAAGCCTGATTATATTTGCTATTGTTGATCTGTTCTTTCCTATTGATTTAGAAAGTTCTTCTTGAGTCATTTTATATTCATTTATCAGTCTCTCATATGCTTCCGCTTCTTCAATAGGGTTTAAATCTTCTCTTTGTATGTTTTCAATTAATGCCATCTCCATAACCTGTTTATTAGAGATATCCTTCAAAATAACAGGGACATTAGTCAAACCAGCCATTCTTGCTGCTCTCCATCTTCTTTCTCCGGCAACAATTTTGTATATATTTTCTTCTTTTCTTACTATTATAGGCTGCACTATGCCATGTTGCTTTATTGAATCAGATAATTGTATTAGTTTTTCATCATCAAATTTTTTTCTAGGTTGTCCGACATTTGGCTCAATTTCATTCACTCTTAATTCCATTATGCCATTTTCAGTCTCTTCATTAGCCGTGGAAATTAATGCACCTAAACCCTTACCAAGGCCTTTTTTATTCATTAGCATTTTCCTCCTCAGAATATTCTATAACCTCATCTGCTAAATCAAGATAACACTCAGCTCCCTTTGATTTTGGATCATATAAGATTATAGGCAGCCCATAACTAGGTGCTTCGCTCAATCTAACATTTCTAGGAATAACAGTACGATAAACTTTATTTCTAAAATACTTTTTCACTTCTTCAACAACTTGAATTGATAAGTTAGTGCGCGCATCAAACATTGTCAACACAACACCTTCAACGTCCAAGCTCATATTTAAATGCTTTTGTACTAATTTAACTGTCTCCATAAGTTGACTTAGTCCCTCAAGTGCATAATATTCACATTGAATAGGTACAAGAATTGTATTTGAAGCAGTTAATGAATTTAAAGTTAATAGCCCTAAAGATGGAGGACAATCTATTAAAATAAAATCATATTCATTCTTAATACTATTGAGTGAGTTTTTTAATCTTGTTTCACGTGATATAGTTGAAACAAGTTCAACCTCGGCGCCGGCTAATTGAATATTTGAAGGACAAAGCATGAGATTATCAATAGGTGTTTTTACAAGAGTGTCCTTAATTTCAACATCATTAATTAATACATCGTATGCAGACTTTTTTATTGCTTTTTTATTAATTCCAAGACCGCTAGTTGAGTTCCCTTGCGGATCAACATCAATAAGGAGCACTTTCTTTCCTTTGTAACCCAGGCACGAACTTAAATTTACTGCAGTAGTTGTCTTACCTACTCCACCTTTTTGATTAGCTACTGCAATTACCTTTGCCATAAAACCCACTCCTTAGTTATCCTTTAGTCTAGTTAAATTTTTAGCTAGTATATAATTTAAAATATAAAGTTAAAATACAAATTCAAAATCATTATAATATTATAACACAATTAGTATTGTAGCAAAACATATTTTGATATAATAAAAAATCCAGGATACCGAGTCCCTGAGTTTTTGCCTCTTTGAATGAATATTACGTTTGAATGTGTTGGAAACAAAAATGTTTCACGTGAAACATTTTTGTTTTCTTTAAGTATAAATTCAAACAATATTGGGCCTTATTATCGCTATGTTGAGTATTCACAATCGTTGTAGCAAGATACTAATAGACACTTTGGATATCTAATTAATATTTCTGCTACTTATTATTTTTACAATAAAAAACCCCTTACTAATTGGGGTATTTTATTTTCTATATACAATATATGAATAAAAAAATCTAACTTATTATATTATTTCACTTCAAATTTAATTTAAATCAATTATGCCTATTAAAAACTTAAATATTTATTTTAGCAATTCGAATATTGATTAATTCTATTTATATATCAAGGTTTGTTACGGTTTTAGCATGAGTTTGAATAAATTCTTTTCTTGGTTCTACTTTATCTCCCATTAATATTGTAAATATTTCATCAGCAGCAATAGCATCACTTAATTCCACTCTAAGCATAGTTCTGGTTTCAGGGTTCATTGTAGTTTCCCATAATTGCTCAGGATTCATCTCTCCGAGACCTTTATACCTTTGTATGCTACATTCATCCTTTTTCCATCCTTTTTCGTTTATAAAATTATCTACTTGCTTTTCATTATATGCATATCCTTCTTCTTTACCTTTTGCAATTTTGAATAGTGGAGGCTGTGCAATATATACATAACCACCTTCAACTAAAGGTTTCATATACCTAAACATAAATGTAAGCAATAAAGTTCTTATATGCTGACCGTCAACATCGGCATCAGCCATAATTATTATTTTATGGTATCTTAATTTTTCAACATCAAAATCATCACCTATACTAGCACCTAATGCAGTGATAACGGGTAGTAATTTTTCGTTATCATATACTTTATCTATTCTTGACTTCTCAACATTAAGCATTTTACCCCATAAAGGTAAAATAGCTTGAAACTTTCTATCCCTTCCCTGTTTTGCAGATCCACCCGCAGAGTCTCCCTCAACTATATAAATCTCACATAGTGATGGATCCTTTTCAGAACAGTCTGCCAATTTTCCAGGTAATGTTGTTGTTTCAAGTGCACTCTTTCTTCTTGTCAAATCACGAGCTTTTCTTGCAGCTTCTCTTGCTCTGGCAGCAGTTAGACATTTATCAAGAATTGTTTTTGTTACTGAAGGATTCTCCTCTAAAAAGCTAGCTAACTTTTCACCTACAGTAAACTCTACTAAACTTCTAATCTCACTATTACCAAGTTTAGTCTTAGTCTGTCCCTCAAATTGTGGTTCCTGTAATTTAACACTTATAACAGCTGTTAAACCTTCTCTTATATCTTCTCCAGCTAAATTTTTATCATTATCTTTTAAATAATTATACTTTCTAGCATAATCATTAAATACTTTTGTTATTGCAGTTTTAAATCCAGTTAAATGAGTACCACCCTCTGTAGTGGCAATGTTGTTTGCAAAACTAAAAATATTTTCAACATAAGTGTCATTATATTGCATAGAAATTTCTACATTTGATCCATCTTTTGAGCAATCAATATAAATAGGATGTTCTTGTATAACCCCCTTATTTCTATTCATGTACTCAACAAATGAAATTATTCCACCTTCATAATGGAGCTTCTTAACAATGGGTTCTTCAGGCCTTTTATCTATCAACGTTATCATAAGACCTTTATTCAAAAAAGCAAGTTCACGAAATCTATTTAATAGTATATCAAAACTAAATTCCATCTCTTCAAATATTAATGAATCTGGTTTAAATGTTGTCTTTGTACCTGTCTTCTCAGTTGTACCTATAACCTCCAGCTTAGTTGCTACATTTCCTCTTTCGTATCTCTGCTTATATATATTTCCGTCTCTATATACTTCAACTTCGAGGTACTCAGATAATGCATTAACTACTGAAGCTCCAACGCCATGGAGTCCACCTGAAACTGTATATCCTTCCCCACCGAACTTTCCTCCAGCATGCAAAATTGTATGAACAACTTCGACCGTAGGTATTCCCATTTTGGGGTGAATACCTACAGGTATGCCTCTTCCATTATCAATATTGGTTATAGAATTATCAGGATTTATAGTTATTTCAATTTCTGTACAATATCCTGCTAATGCTTCATCTATGCTGTTATCCATTATTTCATATACAAGATGGTGTAGACCTCTAGATGAAGTACTTCCAATATACATACCTGGCCTTTTCCTTACAGCCTCAAGGCCTTCAAGAACCTGTATATTACTTTCATTATATGATAAATTTAAATTTGCATTTTCGGACATTTTATCCTCCTGTTTAAAACAAATAAAATTTTTCAAAAAAATTGGTTTTCAAATTTTCTTGAAATTAATATGCTAATGTCTAAGATTTTCTACTTAATATTAGACATACCATCGACAAATCCAGCCCTCTTTTGCAGGGTAATTGAGGAAATTGGAGAGAGATATATTTTGCTTTTTTTATCTATCTCAGTTATAATAAAGGATTTTGGAATATCATCAGAAATACTCTCTATAAAGCCTTCTTCTTCTGCTATAGACAAAAAATCACGAGTATCCTTTGATAAAGTAGTTGATTCTAAATCCATTATAGCAATAACATTTTTAATTGGTACTACAAAGTCTCCTCCTATATGCAGGAACATATACTTCCTCCTATTTAACAATTATAAAATATATATTTAAATTATAAATCATTGTCAAAGAATATATTTATATTGCTTCTATTTATCAAATTGCTTTTTATAAATAACTTATGAATATAAATTTTTTAGTAATTAGGTCAATATTTATATCCATATTAACAAAATATAATAATTATTTTATGCCATGTTATATTTTATCCCAATTAAATTCAAACTGCAAATTTTTTATAATAAAATTTTGCATCTATATTGTTGAAACAATAAAAAATAAATTAGGACTCATATATTTTTAATAATAGTATTCCCGTTTTTTACATTAACAAAAAGCAAATCTTTAAAATCTTTTTTATCAAAAATATCTTTTTCAGTACATGTTATAAATGTTTGTATATGATTTATATTATCAAATAAAATTTCCCGTCTCTTATAATCTAATTCTGACATAACATCATCCAGCAAAAGTACAGGATACTCGCCAGTTTCCTCTTTTATTATTTGAAGTTCCGAAAGTTTGATTGATAAAATAACTGTTCTCTTTTGTCCTTGAGATCCAAATGACTTTACATCTAAATTATTTATAAATATTTCATAATCATCCCTATGTGGACCTTTTAATGTTGTATTTCTTTTTAGTTCAATATATCTGTATCTTTTAAAATCCATCAATATATTGGCTTTTATCTTATCAATATCTTCATAGTTATCGGTTTCTACAGATGATGAATAATTTATTTCTATATTTTCGTTATTATCAGATAATATACTATGATTATACTTAGCAGCTTTATTTAATCTATTAATAAACTCATGTCTTGCTTTAATAATTCTAGAACCTATATCAGCTATTTTCTCATCCCATATATCCAGAGTATCTATTAGCCCCCTGTTATTTTGCAATTCTTTTAATAAAGAATTTCTTTGTAATAAAATTTTATTATAAAGCTGCAGATCATAAAAGTAAGATGGCTTTATTTGACTTAGTGTAATATCAATAAATCTTCTTCTTTGTGATGGTCCTTCATTTATAACAGATAAATCTTCAGGTGAAAAAATAACAGCAAGCAAATTACCCATGAGGTTACCCATTTTTTTTAAAGGGATTTCATTTATTTTAATAACTTTCTTTTTTTCACGCTCATATGATATTTCAATGTTCGTTTTTTCTTGGTTTTTGGTAGCATCAAGTTTAATATCATAACTATTACTGTTTATATTTACAAGCTCAATATCTTTTGAAGTACGATGTGACCTTCCTGAAGCACACAAAAAAATTGCCTCAACAATATTTGTTTTACCTTGGGCATTTTCTCCGTAAATTATATTATAATTTTTTGAAAAATCAATAACATTTTCTTTATAGTTTCTAAAATTTCTTAATTGTAAACTATCTATATACAAAATGATACCTCCAGATATCATTCAATAATAAACTTAAGATCATCCACTTCTACAGTGTCACCTTTTCTAAGTTTTTTACCTCTTCTTAATTCTACTTCACCATTAACTTTGACATTACCATTAAAAATCAATATTTTAGCTTCAGTACCAGTAGGTACTAAATCAGCCCATTTAATAAATTGATCAAGTTTTATATACTCAGTATTTATCGAAATAGATTTCATATAATTAAATTACATCCCCTATTCATTTTTTATCCTAACAGGTAGTATCATATAAGCATATTCTTGTTTTCCAATTGGTCTTATTGTACACGGTCCTATGCTAGATGTAAAGTAAATATCTACCTCTTCATCTTCAATAACTTTTAAAGCTTCAATGAAATACTTAGGGTTAAATCCTATATCAAGTCTATTTCCTGAAATATCTACTCTAACTTCTTCCCTAACAGCTCCAATTTCAGTATTAGAGGATATTACAATTTTCTCATCCATTACATTAAATTTAACTGGATATTTTTTTTCTTCAGCTGTTATAAGAGACGCTCTCTCAAGGCTTGATAAAATGTCCTTGGTTTTAACCCTAACTTTTGTTTCAAAATCCTTTGGAATTATACTGTTATAGTTTAAGTATTCTCCTTCTAGCAATCTTGATACAACTTTGCACTTACCAATATCAAACAGTATCTGGTTTTGGGTGCTATATATCGAAATTTCTTCATCTATTGGCTGAAGTATTTTTACAATTTCATTAAGTGTTTTACCAGGAATGACTACATTAAAGCTTTTATTTTCATTTTCAATAATACATTTTCTAAGTGCTAGTCTAAACCCGTCTATAGAAACAAAAGTAACATTATTTTCTTTGCATTCTAATAGAGATCCTGTAAGAATTGGTCTATTTTCATCAATACTTACTGCAAAAAGTGTTTGTCTAATCATGTCTCTTACTGTTTTTTGTTTAATTATAAATGCATTTTCCTTTTTTATTGAAGGAAGTGCAGGATAGTTATCAGATGGCATACCCTTTAATTCAAAATGTGAGTTTTCGCATTCTATAATAACTGATGAATTAGGAAGAACCTCTATTAGAACTTCAGAATCAGGAAGTCTCCTTACAATGTCACCAAACATCTTTGAATTAAGTACAATAGAACCTTGAGTTTGTATATCTGCTTGAACATAGCATTCTATACCTATTTCAAGATCATTTCCAGTTAACTTAAAGTCTGAGGATGCTTCAAGCAGTATTCCTTCAAGTATGGGCAATGTAGATTTCGTTGATACTGCTTTTTGCACTATATTTATACCTTCTATCAAATGTTCTTTAGAACATATCACTTTCATATTGAGTCCTCCCGGTTTACTTTATAATTAATATAATAATTTTTAGTAATAATAGTAATAAGTATTGTTGATTTTGTGTATAACTTACTTCACGTAGTGTGGATTAAGATTTGCAGGTTGTTATTAATCTGTAGATAACTTGTATCAAATAATCAACTAACTAACAGTAATTTAGATTAAATCAACTTATGCACATAATACCAACATGAAGTTTTCCCCATATCAACATTTTCTGTTGATAAAATTAAAATATTAACCACTGGCAAGATTCTTTTTTAACTCATTTATAGCTCTTCTGGTTTCTGAGTTTGATTGAACCTCTTCAACTATTTTTTCACAGGCGTGGATTACTGTAGTATGGTCTCTTCCACCGAAGGCATTTCCTATTTTAGGTAAGGACATATCTGTTAATTCTCTGCATAAGAACATTGCAATTTGCCTTGGGTACGCTACATCTCTTGATCTTCTCTTAGACTTAAAGTCGTCTGGTCTAAGATCAAAGTATCTTGCAACAGCATCTTGTATTGTATTACAATTTATTGCTCTAACTTTGCTAGTTGAAAGAATATCTTTTAGAGCTTCTGTAGCAAGATCAACAGTTATATCGTTTTCAGTAAGAGATGAGTAAGCTATTACTCTATTTAGAGCTCCCTCGAGTTCTCTTATATTAGATGCTATCTTTTCAGCAATGAAAACCATAATTTCATTAGGTACATCCAGATTTTCAAGTTGTGCTTTTTTTCTTAAGATGGCAATCCTTGTTTCGATATCAGGGGCCTGCATATCTGCTATTAATCCCCATTCAAATCTGGATCTTAAGCGGTCTTCAAGAGTAACAATTTCTTTAGGTGATTTATCACTTGATAGAATTATTTGTTTGTTTGCTTCGTATAGGGCATTAAATGTATGGAAGAACTCTTCCTGAGTTCTCTCTTTACCAGCTATAAACTGAATATCATCTATAAGAAGAATGTCTATATTTCTGTACTTAGATCGGAATTCTTCGTTTTTATCATCTTTTATTGCATTAATTAATTCATTTGTAAACTTTTCTGATGATACATATAAAACTTTAAGAGAAGGATTCTGTTTTAATACAAAGTGTCCAATCGCATGCATAAGATGTGTTTTTCCAAGTCCAACCCCTCCATAAATGAATAGAGGATTATAAGCTTTTGCAGGTGATTCGGCAACAGCTAAAGAAGCAGCATGCGCAAAACGGTTACTATTACCTATAACAAAAGTATCGAAAGTATATTTTGGGTTTAGCACAGAAACTAATGTATCTTCATTGTTAGCTTCGGCTTGGTTGGTATACTTGTCAATGTTTTCTTGTGACGGAACTACAAAGTTAATCGTATATTCTTTATATGTAGTTTGTTTTATGGCATTTTTTATAAGAGCTGAATATCTTGACTCTAAAATGCCTTTATTAAATTCCGCGGGCACAGCCAGGTTAAGTGTATTATTGTATAGAGAAAGAGGTTCGATAGTTTTAATCCAAGTATTAAAACTAATTTCAGTTAACTCATTCTGTAGCAGGCCTAAGGTTTTCTGCCATAAATCTGATAATTGGACACTCATAAAATTCCTCCAAATGCATATATAAAATAATAAATAAAAGTAGTTTGCCATTAACCTCAATAGATAAAGGCAATTTTTCCTAAGTTTTATAAATTAAATTATCTTTGGTTTAAGTCTTAGAATAAGGAATAAATTATAAAATATTTAAACCCTAAGCTAATCATTGACAAAACTTATAATAATTAAGCATAAACTAATAGATTTTTGTATAAATTTTTAAAAAAGCAATATAATAAAGTGGTAAATTATAATAGTAGTATAAAAAATTAAATATTTAAGTTACACACAGGCTATCAACATAAATCTGTTGATAATCCATAGGTTATCAACAGGGTTATCAACAGGTATTAATAATATTATCAGACTTTTACACAATATTCAACATAAAATATGAAAGATATCCACAAAAAAATTGATTAAAATATTAATTATCCACATAAATAGTTTCTTGACATCAAATATGGATTTAATATATAATTGATTCGTTGTTCACATTTAGAATGTTAGAATAGGTATTTTGTCATATAGTGTACAGATTAAACAGTACATGATGTTAAAATAAAGTGCCTAAACATAGTATCATTAGGAAAAGAGAATGGGGGTGTTTAGTTTGTTAAGAACATATCAGCCTAAAAATAGACAGAGGAAAAAGGAACATGGCTTCAGAAAAAGGATGAAGACAGCCAATGGACAAAAAGTATTAAAAAGGCGTAGATTGAAAGGAAGAAAAGTTCTTTCAGCGTAAGACCGCATAATTGTGGTCTTTTTGTTTAAAATGAAGTTTATTTATATATACAAAAATGATATAACCGGGAGGCATAGCTCCTTAAAATGATATTTACTTTTCCAATAAAAAAGAACAAAGAGTTTCTCAAGTTATATAAAAAGGGAAAATTCTATGTTGCGAAATACCTTGTATTATATACATTGGATAATAAGAGTAAAGTGAATAGGTTAGGCATAACTGCTAGTAAGAAGTTTGGCGGTAGTGTAAAAAGAAATAGGATAAGAAGGCTTATTAAGGAATGCTATAGGCATTATGAAGGTCAATTGAATGAAGGATTTGATCTGGTATTTGTTGCAAGGAGCAGTGAAGATATGCCTAGTTTCTCAGATATTAAAAGGGAAATGAAATTTTTGCTAAGAAAGCTAAATATATTTAAAGAGGAGAAATAAATTGATTGGTAAATTGGTAATACTATTAATTAGATTTTATCAAAAGTTTATATCTCCTTTTAAATCTGTATCAAGCTGCAGATTTTATCCTACTTGTTCACAATATGCGATTGATGCAATTTCAAAGTATGGTATAATAAGGGGAAGCGTTAAGTCACTAAAGAGGTTATTGAAATGCCATCCGTTTCATCCAGGAGGATATGATCCGGTTAAATAAGCGAAGGGGATTACGTAGATGGGTAATATTTTTAGTTACATACCAAAGTTTTTAGGATTAATTTTGAATTTTATATATGAGCATATGTCATTTGGAAGATATGGTTTGGCTATTATTATATTTACTGTTTTTATCAAATTAGTATTGCTTCCTCTTACTGTAAAACAGTTTAAATCAAATGCTCAATTACAGGAAATACAGCCTCTGATTCAGGAGCTGCAGAGGAAATATAAAAATGATAATAATAAGTTAAACGAAGAAATGATGAAAGTATATGCAGAACATAAGTATAACCCTGCTAGCGGATGTTTGCCTCTTCTTGTGCAGCTGCCCATACTTTTTTCACTGATTTATGTAATAGGTCAGCCACTTACATATATGCTTAATTATAGTACTGCAGATATAAATAATTTATTGAATGCTGTACCGGAAGCAATGAAAATAAAAGGATTTTATGCACAAATAGGTGCTGTAAACTTTCATAATATTTTAAACATGAAGTTTTTAGGTCTAGATTTAGGTTTAGTTCCAACATGGAGACCGAATGTTTTATTTGGTCCTGAAATGGGGCGGTATTTACCTTTAATTTTAATTCCTATACTTTCTGTAATTACAACATTTTTATCAAATAAATTGATGACAGCGGCAACTATGAAGAAAAACAACAACAGTAGCGGTAATGACAGTGCACAGGATGCGGCTGCAGCAATGACTAAAAACATGACGCTGATTGCTCCTATAATGACATTGTGGGTATCGTTCCAATTTCCGGCCGGTTTAGGATTGTACTGGCTTGTGGGTAATATATTTCAGATATTTCAACAGTTGTATTTAAATAAATATGTTATCAATAAAAAGGAGGTTAAGGATAAATAAATGGCAAACTTCGTTGAAAAGACAGGAAAGACTGCACAAGAAGCTATAGATATTGCTCTTGAAGAGTTACAGTGCGACAGAGATAGTGTTGATATAGAAGTTCTTGAAGAGGGTACTAAAGGTATTTTTGGATTTGGAAGTAAAGTAGCAAAAGTAAGAGTTACTCTCAAAGAGTCTAACTCAGAGAAGGCACGAGAGTTTTTATTAAGCGTTTTCGAAAAAATGAATGTTGAAGCGGAGATAATTGCCGAAGAAGATGAAGATTCTATTCTCCTTAAAATTAAAGGGGATGATATTGGAATAATCATTGGGAGAAGGGGAGAAACATTAGATTCGCTCCAATATTTAACAAGCCTTGTTGTTAATAAGAGTAAGGAAGATTATAAGAGAGTTGTAATAGATATTGAAAACTACAGACAGAAGAGAGAGGAAACATTAGTTAAGCTGGCAAACAGGCTGGCTGATAGAGTAGTTAAATATAAGAAGAATATTACTCTAGAGCCTATGAATCCATATGAAAGAAGAGTTATTCATTCTTCTCTTCAGAATCACAAGTATGTTGAGACTTATAGCGTTGGGGAAGAACCGAACAGAAAGGTAATAATTACGCTTAAATAGTGCTATTTTTGAAAGTTTATTTTTATAAAAGGTATTGTTAGCTATTGTGTGGTTCAGGAGATTTATTTCTTGAGCCATTTTTATAATGTTTTTAAAATTTACTTCCATAAATTTGGAGGACTGCTATGTTATATAATGAAGATACAATTACAGCTATTTCGACTCCACATGGAAATGGTGGAATAGGTATAATAAGATTAAGCGGAGAAAGAGCTTTTGAAATATCTGAAGGGATATTTCAAGGAAAAAAAGATTTTGATAAAGTAAAAACGCATACAATAAACTATGGGAAAATAATAGATTCTAGCACAGGTGAAGTACTAGATGAAGTTCTTATTTCAAAAATGTGCAAGCCTAATACTTTCACTAGAGAAGATGTTGTGGAAATAAACTGTCATGGTGGTACGGTAGTATTAAAAAATATTCTTGAGCTAATATTAAAGAAAGGCGCCAGACTTGCGGAACCTGGTGAGTTCACAAAGCGTGCTTTTTTAAATGGAAGAATAGATTTATCCCAGGCAGAAGCCGTAATTGATCTTATAAATGCAAAAACTAATGAGAGTTCAAAAGCGGCTGTTGATCAACTCGAAGGAAAACTATCTGTTAAACTTAAAGAAGCAAGAAGTAAGCTTATTGAACTAATTGCACATATTGAAGTTACGGTTGATTACCCCGAGCACGACATTGAAGAGATTACAGGTCAAAAAATATATACTGAAATAAAGGATATAAAAGAAAAGTTAAGTAGTATTATCGAAGGATTTGAAAAGGGTAGGATAATAAGAGAAGGAATAAATGCTGTAATTGTTGGAAGACCAAATGTAGGAAAGTCATCTCTATTGAACGAGTTAACAGGAAAGAGCAGAGCGATTGTAACAGATATACCTGGGACAACAAGGGATATTATTGAAGATTATATTAATTTGAATGGCGTTCCTGTAAGAATTATTGATACTGCAGGTATTAGGGAAACTGAAGATGTGGTTGAAAAGATTGGTGTTGAGAAAACACACAAGGAAGTTGATTCCGCTGACCTTATAATAATGATGATAGATGCGGATCAAGGTGTTAATCAAGAAGACATTGATATTTTAAATAAAATTAAAGAAAAAAAGGCAATTATAATACTAAATAAGATTGATATGGTAAGTGAAGATAAGATACTGGATATAGAAAATAAGCTTGGCAATAAAAATGTTATAAGAATGTCTTTGAAAGAAGATGTAGGAACAGCTGATCTTGGAAATGCAGTAGTTGAGCTTTTTATGAAAGGCGAAGTTAGCATAAATAATGAAGTTTTAATTACAAATATAAGACACAAGAACCTGATTGACAAAGCAATTGAAAGTATTGATTTTGCAATTGGTGCACATGAAAGCGGTATGCCGTTGGACATGATTACTATTGATATAGTAAATTCTGCACAGTATCTGGGAGAAATTACAGGAGAGTCTGTGAGTGAAGACGTTATGCACGAAATATTCAGCAGGTTTTGTCTGGGAAAGTGAGAGGTATTTTTATGGAGTTCATTGCAGGGGAATATGATGTAGTGGTTGTTGGGGCGGGACATGCTGGCTGTGAAGCTGCGCTTGCTTCGGCAAGGCTTGGTGTTAAAACAGCTGTTTTTGCCATAAATCTTGACAGTATAGGAAATATGCCATGTAATCCAAATATTGGGGGTACTGCCAAGGGACACCTTGTGCGTGAGATTGATGCTCTTGGTGGTGAAATGGGGAAAAATACAGATAAGACGTTTATACAATCTAAGATATTAAATTCTGCAAAGGGTCCTGCTGTATACTCTCTAAGAGCACAGGTAGACAGGAGAAGTTATCAGATAGAAATGAAACATACTCTTGAAAAGCAGGAAAATCTTGATGTAAAACAGGCTGAAATAATTGAGATCTTAAGGGAAGAGAAAGACGGCAAATTTAAGATAACTGGTGTTAAAACACATACAGGCAGTATTTATAATTGTAAAGCAATTATACTTACAACCGGGACGTATCTAAAAGGTAAAATTATTATTGGAGATGTAAGTTATAGCGGAGGACCTGATGGACTTTTCCCTGCAAACAAGCTATCTGACAGTTTGAAGGAAATGGGGATTGAACTGTTAAGGTTAAAAACTGGTACACCAGCCAGACTTAATAGAAGAAGTATTGATTTTTCAAAAATGGAAGAACAGCCTGGAGATGATACAATTGTACCTTTTTCATTTGAAAATGAGGAAATAAAAAAGGAACAGGTATCATGCTATCTTACATATACCAATAGTGAAACGCATTCAATTATAAGAGAGAATCTTCACAGGTCTCCACTTTATGGTGGAATGATTGAAGGTATTGGACCACGGTATTGTCCTTCAATAGAAGACAAAGTGGTAAGGTTTGCTGAAAAGGAATCTCATCAGGTTTTTGTTGAGCCAATGGGACTTAATACACAGGAGATGTATCTGCAGGGTATGTCAACAAGCCTTCCTGAGGATGTACAGATAAAGATGATGAAAACCTTGCCCGGGCTTGAGAATGTTTCAGTAATGAGAAATGCTTATGCAATAGAGTATGATGGGATAAATTCAACCCAACTAAATCTTTCTTTGGAATTTAAGCATATAGATGGGTTGTTTTCAGCAGGTCAGATTAATGGTAGCTCAGGATATGAAGAAGCCGGTTCTCAGGGGATTATGGCCGGTATAAATGCTGCCCGAAAAGTTAAAGGTGAAGAACCGGTTATATTGGATAGGTCTGAGGCGTATATAGGAGTACTTATAGATGATCTTGTTACAAAAGGTACAAAAGAACCTTATAGGATGATGACTTCTAGGTCTGAATACAGACTTTTATTAAGACAGGACAATGCAGATATTAGATTAACTCCAATAGGCTACCGCGCTGGGCTGATAAGTGAGGAAAGATACAGAAAGTTTGAAATAAAGAAAATGGAAATTGAAGAAGAAATAAAAAGGCTTGAAAGGACGCATGTTCCTCCAAGTGAGAAAGTAAACGCATTTTTGGAAAGTAAAAATAGTACGCCGATAAAGAGTGGAATGAAGTTGAGTGATTTGCTTAAGAGACCTGAACTTGACTATGATTCACTTGGGGCTATTGATGAAAACAGGCCGGAACTTAGTTTTCAAGTTAGGGAACAGGTTTCCATTACAATAAAGTATGAAGGTTATATAAAAAGGCAAATGCTGCAGGTTGAACAATTTAAAAAGCTTGAGAATAGGAAATTGAGTAAGGACCTTGACTATATAGCTATACAGGGGCTAAGACTTGAGGCAAGGCAAAAGCTTAATCAGGTAAAACCCGAATCAGTTGGACAAGCATCAAGGATATCAGGGGTTTCACCGGCAGATATATCGGTTTTGCTTATTTATTTGGAACAAAACAGGAGGAAGTCGTAAGCTTGTACTAAGGAATGAGTGAATTTGTAGTTAATGTTATATTTTCATTATTCCTAATATTGAAGAATGGAGATTGTGTTGTGGATAATGTTGATAATGAATTGAAAAACCTTCTTATAGCTGGAGCTAATGAATTTAATATACCTCTAAATGAGGAACAGGCTGAAAAGTTTTTTAAGTATAAAAATGTATTAAAAGAATGGAATGAAAAGATAAACCTAACAGCAATAGAGGATGATAGAGACATAATAATTAAGCATTTTATTGATTCATTAAGTATCCTGCCTCTTATAAAAGGTGATAATATAAAGCTTATTGATGTTGGTACTGGTGCTGGATTCCCTGGAATTCCGGTAAAAATTGCCCGGGAAAGTATAGAAGTAACTTTATTGGATTCACTGGATAAAAGAGTAAAGTTTTTAAATGAAGTTATAAAAGAGGATGGTTTAACTGGTATAAAAGCGCTCCATGGAAGAGCGGAAGAAAAAGCAGTTTTGCCTGAATTTAGAGAAAAGTATGATATATGTACTGCTAGAGCAGTCGCAAGCTTACCAGTGTTGATAGAATACTGTCTGCCATTTGTTAAAGTAGGAGGCTGCTTTATTGCCATGAAGGGAAGCAGTACAGAAGAGATTGATAGTTCAAAAAAAGCGTTGGATATAATAGGTGGAAAGATTGAAGAAGTTAAAGACTTTAACTTGCCTTTTACTGATAGTAAAAGAAATGTCATAGTCATAAGAAAGTTTCGACAGACTCCGACAAAATATCCGAGAAAAGCAGGTAAACCATCAAAAGAACCGTTGATTTAACCCGCAAAAGGCAGTAATATAGCGCATTTCGACGAACGATTCTTTGTATAAAAAAAAGGAATTTGAAAAAGGTGTCCGAATATTATCCTTATAATTTAACTATTAAAGTATGGTAATATAACTTTAATTTAACAAATTATGAATACTATGTTTATAACAAAGGATAAATATTAAAATTACAAAGGATGGTGCGTTATGTTAGAAAGCAGATTGCAGATTGCAAAGGTTGAAAAGAAGGATGATTTAAAGAATATTACGTATGTTGGTATTGACAACATCAGGCCTAATCCTTACCAACCAAGAAAGCAGTTTAACAAGATCTCATTAGAGGAGTTGTGTGAGTCAATCAAACAATATGGAGTTATTCAGCCTATCAATGTTAGGAAGTTATCCTCAAACATGTACGAACTTGTTGCAGGTGAGAGAAGACTTAGAGCAGCAACTATGGCAGGTCTTAGGGAGATTCCTGCAATTATCATAGACATAAACGATAACGATTCTGCTGTATTGGCATTAATAGAAAATCTTCAAAGAGAAGATTTAAGTTATATGGAAGAGGCTGAAGGTTATAATAATTTGATAAGTGATCATGGGTTTACACAGGAAGAGCTTGCAGCGAAAATAGGGAAAAGTCAATCAACAATAGCAAATAAAATCAGATTATTAAAGCTCCCGCCTTTAGTTAAAAAGATACTTGCTGACAATAGCTTAACTGAAAGACATGCAAGAGCATTGTTAAAACTTCATGATGAGCAGCTTCAATTAAAAGTTTTAAAGAATGTTTGCGAAAAAGGGCTTAATGTAAAAAGAACTGAGGATCTCGTAGAGAAAGCTATAGATAGATTCACAAAGCAGGAAAATGAGAAAAAGAATAAAGGAAAATTTACAAAAGCCATAAAGGATATAAGAATATTTGTCAATACAATAAAACAGGCTATAGATTTAATGAAAAAATCTGGTGTTGATGCAAAAGCGGCTCAATTTGACAGAGGAAGTTATGTTGAATTTATAGTTAGAATACCAAAATAATAATGCTTTGTGTAAAAGATATTTGTGTTTTTAAATTACTAACACTAATATGCACCAGGTATTTAATATGAAAAATTTGGGAATGATTTAGTATCATTCCCTTTATTGTGTAAATAAACAATACAAGTGTTAGTTGTTAATTCACTAATTAATGAAAAAAGTGGACAGCCTGCTAAAACTTTATTAAAATATATAGTGGTGAAAAAAATAATTAAGTAGAAAAAGATTCTAAAAGAAGATCAATAGAACTTATAGAAAAGAGGTAGACCAATGGCAGATATAAATGATGTCAAGGACCAAAGTATAATACCTGTTGACATTGAAGCCGAAATGAAGAATTCATTTATAAATTATGCTATGAGTGTTATAGTGGATCGAGCATTACCTGATGTAAGAGATGGTTTGAAGCCAGTTCACAGAAGAATTTTATATGGTATGTTTGGGCTAGGTTTTACACCGGATAAGGCACATAGAAAGTGTGCTACCACCGTAGGGGAAGTTTTGGGTAAATATCATCCACATGGAGATGCAGCTGTTTATGACAGTATGGTTCGTATGGCGCAGGACTTCTCTTTAAGGTATCGGTTAGTTGATGGTCATGGTAATTTTGGATCTGTAGATGGTGACCCTCCGGCAGCTATGAGGTATACCGAAGCTAGGCTAGCCAAAATTTCCATGGAAATGATAAGGGATATAAATAAAGATACAGTTGATTTCAAGCCAAATTTTGATGAGCACGAAATCGAACCTGTTGTTCTTCCATCAAGATTTCCAAATCTTTTAGTCAATGGTTCTTCAGGAATTGCCGTGGGTATGGCTACCAATATTCCACCTCAAAACCTTAGCGAAGTTATTGATGGAATAGTAAAAGTTATAGAAGAACCCCAAACAACAATTGATGAATTGAATAAAATAATTAAAGGTCCTGATTTCCCAACAGCAGGTATAATAGTTGGAAAGTCAGGTATAAGAGATGCCTATAGGACAGGTAGAGGCAGAATAATAATGAGGGCAGTTACAAATATTGAGCAAATGAGCCCCAATAAGCAGAGAATAGTAGTTACTGAGTTGCCTTATCAGGTAAATAAAGCAAGACTGGTTGAAAAGATTGCAGATCTTGTAAAAGAAAAGAGAATAGAGAATATTTCTGATTTGAGGGATGAATCGGATAGAACGGGAATGCGCATTGTTATTGAGCTTAAAAGAGAAGCCAATGCCAATATTGTGTTGAATCAGCTCTTTAAGTTCACTCAGATGCAGGAGACTTTCAGTGTTAATATGCTTGCCCTGGTTCAGACACCGGATAAGAAGTTCGAGCCACATGTAATAAACTTAAGACAGGCAATAGACCATTATGTAGATCATCAGAAGGATGTAATTGTACGGAGAACCAGATTTGAACTTGATAAAGCTGAAGCTAGAGCACATATTTTGGAAGGTTTGAAGATAGCTATAGATAACCTAGATGAGGTTATTAGAATAATAAGATCTTCCAAAAATGAAACAAATGCAAAAGAGAATTTGATGGAAAGATTCAGTTTTAGCGAAAAGCAAGCTCAGGCAATTGTAGATATGAGACTTGGAAGGCTGACAGCTTTGGAAAGAGAAAAGCTCGAAGCAGAATATCAGGAATTGCTTGCAAAAATAAAATATTACAAAGATGTTTTGGCAAATGAGTTTATGGTTTTAGATATTATTAAGGAAGAACTTGGTGAGATAAAGGGAAAATTTGGTGATGAAAGAAGGACTAAAATAATTCCTGATGAAACCGACTTTGATGTGGAAGATTTGATAGAAGAGCAGGACAGTGTTATTACTCTTACTCATTTCGGGTATGTGAAGAGGCTTCCTACAGACACTTATAAGAGTCAGAGGAGGGGCGGAAAAGGAATTATTGGGTTGAGTACAAGAGAAGAGGACTTTGTTGAAAATCTGTTTACAACGTCCACTCACGATTACATTATGTTCTTTACAAACAAAGGGAAGGTATATAGGTTAAAGACCTATGAAATACCTGAAGCAGGAAGACAGGCAAAAGGAACTGCTATAGTGAATCTTCTCCAGTTGGATCAGGAAGAAAAAGTTACTACAGTTATTCCTATAAAAGAATATAAAGAAGGTATGTACCTTATACTTGCTACTAAAAATGGAGTTGTAAAGAAAACAGATCTTATGGAATATGACCATATTAGAAAAGGTGGACTTACTGCTGTTGCGTTAAGGGAGAATGACGAGCTTATTGATGTCAGACTTACTGATGGTACAAAAGATATTTTGCTTGTTACAAAAAATGGTATGTCTATAAGATTCAATGAAGAGGATGTAAGACCTTTAGGTAGGGTTTCCCAAGGTGTTAGAGGAATAAAACTCGATGATGATGACGTAGTAATAGGTATGGGAGTCTTTATTGAAGATACCAGCTTGCTTGTAGTAACTGAAAGAGGATTTGGAAAGAGAACCGAGCTTGAAGAATATAAGGTTCAAACAAGAGGTGGAAAAGGTATCTTGACCTACAGGGTAACAGAAAAGACAGGTAAGATAGCTGGAATGAAACTTGTTAATGAAAAGGATGATGTAATGTTAATAAGTTCTGATGGAACTATTATCAGAATAAACGTTAATGATATAAGTGTTTTAGGAAGAGCGACTCAAGGGGTAACTCTGATGAGAATGGATGAATCAGTCTATTTAGTTGGAATTGCAAGGATAATAAATGAAGAAGAAGATTCTTCGGAAGATACAGAAGATGAGATTTTAGAAGATGTAACGGAAATAAATGAAGAAAAAGAGCAATCAGATAACGAGTAATTTTTCTATTAATATGTGGTTTGTTGAGCTAACGATTTAGGACTCGGATTAAAAATGCTCCTTTTGTAAAGAATAAAATTACAGAAAGGAGCATTTTTTATACCTGATTTGTGGAAAACTAATATATTGATGTGGACATTATCAACAATAACAAAGTTTTAAGTGCATAAACTAAAAATATTACATCAATAGTTATAAAAAAATACTTTGAAAGGGAGTATACATAATTAATAGGGTATATAGTTAAGAATGAAAAAGGAAATTGTGCATAAATTCAAATAGTAGCCGAAATGGAGCTTTTTCTAAGTTGATTATAATAGTTTTAGATGATATATTATTAAAGCTGTCGCATGAAACGGCTTAATAAAAGGAAACACCGAAGTAGTATAAAATTGGTAGTATAAAAAATATGAAAAAGGTGTTGACAAACAAAAGACAGCGTGGTAATATATAAAAGTCGCTCAGATCGAGTGGCTGAAACAAAAGTAATATGGACTTTGAAAAGTAAACAGTGTAAGACGATAAGGAACTCGTTAATTAATTGAGTAACTTGCGAAACAAATATACGCGAGTAAGTAATTTAGAGCCAAAAGGCTCTCTAATAAATATTTTTTAGAGAGTTTGATCCTGGCTCAGGACGAACGCTGGCGGCGTGCTTAACACATGCAAGTCGAGCGGAGAATATAGCAATATATTCTTAGCGGCGGACGGGTGAGTAACGCGTGGGCAATCTGCCTCATACAGGGGGATAACACTGGGAAACTAGTGCTAATACCGCATAAAATAATGAAGTGGCATCACTTTATTATCAAAGGAGAAATCCGGTGTGAGATGAGCCCGCGT
>NZ_JH556653.1:1485322-1485910 GCF_000179595.2 Acetivibrio cellulolyticus CD2
CAAAGAGGACGCTGCCGAAGGTGGGGCCGATGATTGGGGTGAAGTCGTAACAAGGTAGCCGTATCGGAAGGTGCGGCTGGATCACCTCCTTTCTAAGGAGTATCGTGATACAGCATGTATCACTACTGCCTGGTCGATATCAGTTGTTTAACAGCTGATTCAACCGAGTTCCAAATTTCCTTACACTGTTTAGTTTTCTGAGCCCATATAAAGCTCAGATTTATGGGGGTATAGCTCAGCTGGGAGAGCACCTGCCTTGCAAGCAGGGGGTCAAGAGTTCGATTCTCTTTATCTCCACCATGATCTGGTCTTCGGATCAGATATGCACCTTGAAAAATATATAATGTTAAAGTGAAGCAAGATGAGAAGAAAAATAAAAGGGTAACTAGTACAAATAAGTATATAGTGACTCTTAGGATAAAACTCATTAAGATGGTAAAAAGACAATTCACTTGGAGAAAAACTATCAAAGAATTGAGAGATTGATTCTAAGAAAAGTATTAATTAAGGAAACTTAATTGATGACCGTGATTGCTAAAGCAAAACATTTCTAAAAGGAAACGTATTTTGCAAAGCAAAAACGATAAG
>NZ_JH556653.1:1486010-1511041 GCF_000179595.2 Acetivibrio cellulolyticus CD2
TAAGATGAGATATCCCACCGTAAGGGTAAGACCCCATGTAGACTACATGGTTGATAGGCCAGAGGTGTAAGTGCAGTAATGTATTTAGCTGACTGGTACTAATAGGTCGAGGGCTTGACCAAATATTTTACAGGTAGAAAAGGTCTTTTAAGAAGTCTTAATGAAGAAAATCCGCTTTTCATCTTGATTCCAACATTATATATTTTTGAAGGTGTATAACGATATTTGCGAGAGCAAAATATCGAACCTTAAAAAGTTTACAATTTTCTGGTGGTTATAACGAGAAGGTCACACCCGTTCCCATTCCGAACACGGTAGTTAAGCTTCTCAGTGCTGATGATACTTGGATGGAGACGTCCCGGGAAAGTAAGTCGCTGCCAGATTTATATCAAGACCTTATGGTTTACGCCATAAGGTCTTGTTTTATGTATCTAGATATTCTGATAAAAGTTTGCGATGTTAACCTTACATTCCCGTAGAAAATATCACATATAAACTGAAACGCTCTATGTAAAGATGTTTTACGATTTTTATAATTTTTGTATGTGATAACTTTATATCACATACAAAAATTACAATGACATGCTTATAAGGGTTTCGAATGTATGTGATATAAAGATCAGAAATTTAGGGTTAATTATGTTGTTATACACAAATTTAAAAAATAAAACATAATTCTGTGGATAGAATTATGTTTTAAACGACTTTATCCACAAAGCATTAACAAAAAGTTGAATATAAAAATTTTAGAGAAACCTTTGTCATTGAAATCTTTTATAGTATAATTGAGTTATCTATGAAAAGGAAATAATTAACGTTCATAAAGAATTAAATAAATAAGCATAGAGGGGGTAGTGAATGTGAGATTTATAGAAGCATTATCTTATTCAGGTGCGGATTACTTAATGAAACAAAAAGGTGAGAATCATGATAAAAGACGCATTTATTATTATGGTTTTCAAATAGTTATCGGTGCGGTTGTAAAGTTTCTTATTCTATTTATTTTAGCACTTGTTACAGGTACAATATTACCCTCATTTTTAATGGCTATTGTTTTTGCATCCCTTAGGATGCTTGCCGGAGGTTATCATATGGATACTTACGGAAGGTGCTTGGCGATATCAATAACCATGTTTATAGGTTTTGCATTAATTGCCAGGTATACATATAGCTATTGGAATGCGTATTATATAACAGTTTTTACAATTGTTATAATCGCTTTATCTGCCTTTTCACTGTATAAATGGGCTCCTTCAGACAATCCAAACAGACCTATTACTGAATTAAGTGAAATAAAAAAGTTTAAGAGACTATCTATTATATATCTGATTATATGGACAATAGCTGCAACTATACTTATATGGTCTAATTTATATTTGATACTCTTATCAATTACCTTTGGTTTATCGTTAGAGGTATTTTCCATAACACCTTTTGGGCATAGATTTTTTGATGGAATTAAAAATAATTTGGATAAGGTTAAGAAATAATAAGAATAGAAAAGCTTGCAATTAAATTAAAAACCTGCAAAATGCAGGTTTTTTTCTATTATCCTTTACAAATAGGGGGTAAAGTATTAAAATATTTAAAAGTATTAAAAAAAAATGAATTTGGCTTGAGTAGTTTCTGTCATATTCTATCGATTTTAAGGATTGGTTGATAATAAAATGAAAAAAGATGAAATGATCAAAGAGATTTTGGAACTAAAGAAAAAAAGAAATGCTGTTATAGTTGCGCACAATTATCAGGTTGATGACGTACAGGAGGTAGCAGATGTCATTGGTGATTCACTTGCGTTGAGCAAATATTGCGCAGGTGTGGATAAAGACGTTATTGTGTTTTGTGGCGTGCATTTTATGGCGGAGAGTGCTAAAATACTTTCGCCAGATAAAACTGTATTGCTTCCGGAAATAGATGCCGGATGCCCAATGGCGGATATGGTTACTAAAGAAGCATTAATTGAAGAGAAGAAGAAGCATCCGAATGCAACAGTTGTATGTTACATTAACTCATCTGCAGAGGTTAAGTCTGAATGTGATATATGTTGTACTTCATCAAATGCTATAGATATAGTTAGAGCAGTTAAGAGTAAGGACATTCTATTTGTACCGGACCAGAACCTTGGGAGTTATGTATCTAAGATGGTACCGGAAAAGAATATTATATTATGGAATGGATACTGCGTTACACATCATAGGGTTAAAAGTGATGAAATAGACAGAGTTAAGGAGTTACATCCGAATGCTGAAATATTGGTACATCCCGAATGTCAGCCCAACATTGTAGATGCTGCAGATTTTGCAGGCAGTACAAAGCAGATAATTGATTATGCCGCTAAATCTCCCAATAAGGATTTTATTATAGGCACAGAGATGGGAGTATTATTTAAGCTGAAAAAGGACAATCCTGATAAGAATTTCTACTTATTGTCACAAGGACTGGTATGTCCGAATATGAAGAAAACTTCTCTATCCAGTATTTACAATGCCTTGAATGAAATGAAATATGAGATAAATCTGGATGAAAACATTAGACTGAAAGCAAAAAAATCTTTGGATAATATGCTGGAGTTAAGCTAACGAGTGCTTTTTGACATAATTCATTTTTAAATGATTTATATAGAATTAACAAGTAATAAGTGCAAATTGGCATTACGTAAATAATGTGGCTTTGCAGCTTTCTAAGGGGGAAGTTGAAAGATTTGGATAATTACAGATACCTTATGGATTTTGATACCGATAAAATAAGAAAAGAGTATTATGACGTAATAATTATAGGAAGTGGAATTGCGGGAGTTTATACAGCTCTTGAGCTGCCGGATAAGTATAAGGTGGTCATACTTACAAAAGAGACTATAGATATCAGCAATTCAGTTTTAGCACAAGGTGGGATAGCAGTTTCTTTAGATAAGGAAGATTCCCCGGAATTGCATTTTAAAGACACGCTATATGCAGGTGCAGGTCTTTGTGACGAGAATAGTGTATGGGTTCTTGTAAATGAGGCAGCACAAAATATCGAGTCACTTTGTAAGTTTGGAGTCAACTTTGACAAGAAAAAAAATAGGGATGAATTGTCACTTACCAGGGAGGGTGCTCACAGTAAAAACAGAATTATTCATGCTGGAGATACTACAGGTAAAGAAGTTTGTGACAAATTGATTTCAATTGTTGAAACACGGAATAATGTTAAAATAAAAGAACGAACATTTGCAATAGATATTTTAACGGATAAGGATGTTTGTAAGGGTGTTTTGACATATGATGAAGATTCTTCAGAATATATTCTATATGTTTCAAATGTCGTAATAAATGCTGCCGGCGGATTCGGGCAGTTATATTCCAATACAACAAATCCAGAAGTTGCTACAGGAGATGGTGTTGGACTGGCATATAGAGCAGGGGCTGAACTTATGGATATGGAGTTTGTTCAGTTTCATCCAACAGTTTTATTTCACCCGGAAAACAAAAGTTTTTTAATCTCTGAAGCAGTTAGGGGCGAAGGAGCACTTTTAAGGAATGTAAGAGGCGAAAGGTTTATGCCTCAGTACCATGAGCTAAACGAGCTTGCACCTAGAGACATTGTGTCAAGAGCTATTTTTAGTGAAATGAAAAAGACCGATTCCGACTATGTTTATCTGGATATAACGTTTAAAGATAAAAATTATCTTGAAGAAAGATTTCCTAATATATATAAAACTTGTCTTACATATGGAATTGATATGTCAAAGGATTATATCCCTGTAGCACCAGCAGAGCATTACTGCATGGGTGGTGTAAAAGCGGATGTCTTTGGTCGTACCAATATATCAGGCTTTTTTGCATGCGGTGAAGTTGCTTGCAGTGGTATACACGGAGCTAACAGGTTGGCAAGTAATTCTTTACTTGAAGGGTTGGTTTTCGGACATAAAATCAGCGATGAAGTAAATAGAGTTTTGGGCGATAGAGGTGCCTACGATGAAACCTTTCATTTAAAGTATAGCATGAACCGTGCAAATAAAGAGATTGATAAAAAACAATTAAAGATGAACATACAAAATATAATGACAAAATATGTTGGCATTATAAGGGATAAAGAAGGTATGTTAAAGGCCAAAGGAATAGTTGATGAATGCTATAATTCAATAAATGAAATGGTTAATATAAGCATAGAAGATTTCGAAATTCAAAACATGGTATTGCTGGCTAAGCTAGTGATTGAGGCTGCTATTGAAAGGGAAGAGAGCAGAGGAGCTCATTATAGGACGGACTTCCAAAATACTGATGATATAAATTGGAAAAGAAATATTATAAAAAAGAAAAATTTAGGTAATAATAAATAATATGGAAGGGGCAATTAGATGTTTGCTTTATCGGATATAGATAATATTATTATAAATTCAATAAAAGAGGATATGCCGTCAGGAGATATTACTACCGACAATATTATTGATGAAAACGCAAAGTCTGACGCAAAAATGATAGCTAAGGATTCAGGTGTTATAGCCGGACTTGATATTGCAAAAAGAGTTTTTGAGTTGTTGGATCCAGATGTTAAATTTGAAAAGTTAGTAAAAGAAGGGCAATGGGTAAATAAAGGGGATGTTATTGTAACAATACACGGAAATACCAGAGCTCTTTTAAAAGGCGAAAGAACAGCATTAAACCTGTTGCAGAGACTATCTGGCATTGCAACAAAAACCAGGGGATATGCTGAAAAAATAAAGCATTTAAAGGCAAAAGTTGTAGATACGAGAAAGACAACTCCTGGACTCAGAATTGTTGAAAAGTATGCGGTAAGAGTGGGAGGCGGAACTAATCATAGATTTTGCCTATCCGATGGAGTATTAATAAAAGATAATCATATTAAAGCTGCCGGTGGTATAAAAAAAGCAATTGAACTTGTAAGAGATAAAATACCTCATACAATAAAGATAGAGGTAGAGACAGAGACTATTGAAGAAGTGTTAGAGGCAATAGATGGAAGAGCTGATATAATAATGTTAGACAATATGGGACTTGACATTATGAAAGAAGCTGTTAAAATAATAAATGGAAAAGCGATAGTCGAAGCGTCAGGAAATGTAAATTTAAATTCAATTGTTGATATAGCTGAAACAGGAGTAGATATTATCTCGGTAGGCAGCTTGACACACTCAGTAAATGCTTTTGATATTAGTATGAAAATAAGCTAAAAATACTCAGAAGTAATCAAATGAAAATTTTCGGAATATTTAAAATTTCAAATAGGACAGGATGTAATGACAACCTGTGGATAAAACTAAAAACTATCCACAATATGTCCACACTTATTCACATGCTATGAAATCATCGTCTGGAAACATGATTATATAAGGCTTTTTAAGCATATACATAAAAAAGATATCCACAAGCTTGTGGGTATTTTTTTTATTCTGGGGAAAAGTTTAATAGATTATTTAAGTAGTTTAAAGTTATATCGCGCATTCTTTATTGTAATAATCATAAAACAAAAGTGCTCTTTGCTACTAAAGTAATCAGCTTTACATTTAAAGAACTATACAAAATCCAAACATATATTCAGGCATTTTAAAATATGCTATAATCGAAATGAGGTGATTTTATTGTACCGACTAAAAGCAAAAAATGATTTTGTATTTCAAAGGATATTTGGGAGACAAGAAAATAAAGAAATTCTTATAAGTTTCTTGAATGCTATATTAATGCTTGAAGATGAAAACATCATATATGATATAGATGTTATGGAAAATACAAGACTTGAAAAGGATAGACCGGATGATAAATTGGGGATACTTGATATTAGAGCACGGACAAAAACTGGAACACAAATAAATATCGAAATTCAGATTGTTAACCAATATAATATGGATAAAAGAACATTGTTTTATTGGTCAAAGCTTTATACTGAACAACTGAACGAGGGTCAACCATTTATCGAGTTGAAAAAGACAATAACTATTAATATTCTTGATTTTGAATATATTAAAGTAGAAAATTATCATAGTGTATTTCATTTGTTGGAGGATTGCAACAAGGATTATAAGCTAACAGATGTGCTTGAAATAAGATTTATTGAACTTCCTAAGTTTAGAAAAATACAACCGGATATGAGTAAACCACTGGATAGATGGCTGTTGTTTTTAGAGGATTCGCCTAAGGAGGTGTTAGATATGGCTATGAAAGCTGAGCCAGCTATAGAAAAGGCACAAAAGGTATTAGAATACCTTGGAACAAACGAGGAAATACGAAGGTATTATGATTTGAGGGAAAAGGCAATTCATGATGAAATAACCCGTATTACTGGTGCAAGAGAGGAAGGATTGCAGTTAGGAATACAGCAGGGAATGCAACAACAAAGGTTTGAGGCAGCGAAGAAGATGATTAATGATGGCTTAGAGGATAAGCTGATTGAAAAGTATACCGGGGTATCTCTAAGTGAAATAGAAAATTTGAAAAAGAATATGTGAAAAAAATAAGAGATGAAGAAATAAATTCTCATGACAGATAATGAGGCATTTCGGGCAAAAATTAAAAAACGAAATTTCTTGGTAAACAGCCGGGAAATTTCGTTTTTTAGACTTTATAGTAAGGTCAATTGTTATTTGTTAATATAATTTATACTGATATCGGTATGATATTGATAATATTCCGATATCGGTATAATATATATATGAGGTGATCTTATTGAAATATATAAGTGTTAAAGAAGCCAGTGAAAAGTGGAATATCAGCGACCGAAGAGTTAGAGTACTTTGTAATGAAGGAAGAATTGAGGGAGCGGTTAAAATCGGTCGAAACTGGTCTGTTCCTACGGATGCTATTAAACCGGTTGATGCAAGGGAAGGAATTAGAAAAAAATATATTGGTTTGGAATATGATTATAGTTATATTGATTCACTTAAGGCAGCCATAGATAGGCATCGGCCTTTTTCAAAGACACTTGCAGATTCTCTTCATGAAAAATTGGTAGTCGAATGGACATATAATAGCAATGCGATTGAAGGGAATACACTGACTTTGTCAGAAACGAAGGTTGTACTTGAGGGAATTACAATTGGCGGCAAAAGCATGGTTGAACATTTGGAAACCATAAATCATCGTGAAGCAATCCTATTTGTCGAGGATTTAGTTTCAAACAAAGAAGCGCTTTCTGAATGGAACATCAAAAATATACATGCGCTGATTCTGAAAAAAATAGATGATCAGAATGCTGGAAAATACCGAACAGAAAATGTGGTCATTAGCGGCGCAAAACATATACCGCCTAAGCATTATGAAATATTTGATTTGATGCAAAAGCTCATTTCAGAATATAAGAACGATTGGCTTGATTATCATCCAGTTGTAAGGGCAACATTATTACATGGAGAGTTCGTGAAAATCCACCCGTTTATAGACGGCAATGGCAGGACATCACGGCTACTGTTAAATTTTGAGTTGATAAAAAGTGGGTACACACCAATTATCATAAAGAACGAGAACCGTGCAAAATATTATGATGTTATAGATTTAGCTCATACAACAATGAATTATAGACCATTTGTAGAGTTTATATCAGAATTGGTTGTGGAATCTGAGAGACTTTGGTTGTCAGTACTGGATTAGTATGAAATAGTATAAAAATTTACAGCCTAATGAAAAGATTGCAGAATGGGTTTTGGATGAATTGTAAGTTGCAAAAACTCCATCCGGAGACATGTGATTCCAGTATATTGAATTAGTTATATCGTAAGCGGTGGAATAAAAGACGTAGTGTAAAGACCTCCATAGCTGATATTCTAAATTAAATAAATGTAAAGAATATTAGTTGGAAGATTTCTTAATGATAAGAGATTAGATATTTAACACTTGAAAAAAAGTGGGAAGAAAGATTAGAGGTTTTTTAAGGTAAAATCAAGACACTTTAACATCCATCAAAAAGTTTAACATTATATTATGATAACACTTGCAGCTGTATTATTTTAATTCCGCTAACTACAGGCACTGGTACAGGTTTCCTCAGATCTACCAGCCACATCTCATTAGCTTGATTTTCCTCCAAACAAGTATTGCATCCTGAAAGGTATATAATCCTTTCGTCATGTAGCCAGCTGACTGGTGTGGAAAAACAGTTGGATACTGCATAGGTCTGATAGTTTCTTCCTTGAAGTTCTGCTATATTTATTTGAGAATAAAAACTTCCTGGTCTATAATTTGTTGAACTGTAAATAATCCTGGTAGAGTCCGTTGACCATTTAGGATAATAATCTTTTCCTTGAGGACCTGACGGTACTTGGTGTATTTTTCCGGTATTAATTTCAAGCGTATAAATAATTGATACACTTGCGCTTGGTGTTGTATAAAGGATAAAAGATCCATCTGGACTTAATTCTACATTATTATAAAAATTCCAGATATTATTGCCAATCTGCTTTTTATTTGAACCATCTTCCCTAATCCTATATAACTGTTTTATCCCAGAGCTGTCCGGGGATTGAAAAAGCAATTCTTTTCCATCAGGAAACCATTGGGGGTATGAGGAATCAGGTTGATCTATTGTAGTAATCTTCTTGGTTTGGATGTTATATATACTTATATTACCAGGAGTTACATAAACTAGCTTTATGCTGTCGGCAGACCAATTCATAGTAGAGTATTCTGTGCTCTGACCAAGCGATATAAGCTCTGTTGTCTCCTCGTTATAAATATAAACCTTGTTGTTCTCACCAATAAATGCAAGTTTTTTTTCATCTGGTGATACGTATGGTATTGATCCTGCATTTACAAATTGGCTTACAAGTACCTTCTCTTCTTTAACCTGAAAGTCAAAAGATCTAATACTATATTTCTCATTATCAAGGGAAGTAAATACAATTTTTCCTGATCCTAATGGTAGGAAATAAGGAATTTTGAGTTTTTCCCCGGTAAATAGAAATGGTGAGCTAATTTGATTTGCGTCACGGATAACATCCACCTGGGTATTATATCTCTGGGCTATATTCCAAAGGGTATCTCCGGGTTGTACAATATAGTAGTCGACTCCCGGCGGTATTTTAATCACATCATCTTGTTTTATGTAATATGGAGGTCGAATATTGTTTGCTTCAATAATTACTTTCAATGGAACTTTAAAACTCTTGGAAATACTGAATAAAGTGTCACCATGCTTAACCCTGTAGCAATTGACGCCTGGCGGCATAGCCAGCTGTAATCCAATATATATGTTAAATGGGAATTTCATATTATTAGCTTTAATCAGCGTATCCAAAGGTATTTCCCACCTTTTAGCTATGAGGTATAGTGAATCTCCTGGTTGTACTGTATAAAAAAACTGGTTCATATTGATCACTTGCCTATTCTTTTTATTCACTATACATAATTTATGTTGCATATGGGTAATCGGTTACATTTATCCCTATAAAATGTGTTATTATAATTGGTAGCATTTTTGGCAATTGTATTGGCATTGGTTATGTATACTCAGCTATTACCTATAAGTGATGCCGCAACAGGTATTACAGACCAAAGTACAAATGTATAGGTAAAAAATATTGGGATGGGAGAGTTAAAGCCGGATAATGGATGATCCAGAGTCTAGCAATGATAATGATTCTCCTGTAAATAGTGATAATAATTCTGTGGAAAGTGTAAACTACCTTGCTAAGCTGTTGGTCATGTTTATTGGGAAAAGTCGGAACCTAATTATAAGTAAGTTTTCATAAACTGACAAGAAATGTATTGAATTATTAAGAAAAGTAGTATAAAATTTATGGACAATTTAAATTTGTATTCTAAGTCAAAGAAGTAATATAGCAAAATAGTAGCTTTAGTATTGCAGTTAATATACACAAAAGGGGAGGATTTCTATTTGAATTATTGCATGCAGCGTGTTCTATTTTGTAGCACTTCATTAGCTTACAATAAAAAAATAATTAATTAAAATATAGGGGGATAAAAATGAAAGATTCAAAGAAAGCAATATCAAAATTGCTATTTATTGTTATTGTTCTTGTAACTAGCATTAATGATTCATCAAGTGTCGTATTAGGGAATTATTTAAATGAACAATTAAGTACACAGAGTAATTATGTTTCACAACTAGATGATAAAACCTCATTTAATGATATTTATTATTCCGAAGCAGTTTATAAGAAAGGTATTAATCCACCAATTAATATACAGAATGCTAATGAAGAAACTATAAGCCCTGCAACAGGAAATCTTGAAGTAACAAAAACAGATATAAGCCTAAAAGGCATTAATGGATTAGATTTTTCCTTGACAAGATACTACAATTTAAATGAATCTAATCTATATGATGTATATATGGGAGAGTCCTATGGAACATATTATGTTGATGGGGTAGCTAATACTGGGTGGATTCCGAGTCTCAAATATGGTGAAGAAACTGAGAAGGATGAACATTATAATATAGCAACAGGATGGTCTTTCGACTTACCATATATAAATGAAAATAGCTCTACTTTTGGGACTCTTTATTTGGGAAGTGCAGGTGCATGGCCTTTAAGGTTTAGAACATTTAGTTCAACAATTTCTATGTATCCAGTAGGAATAGTAACTAGTGGATATCCGTGCACTGAAATGGAATTACTTGCAAATTGCTATGAATATTATAATGGAGAAGCATACTCTCAGTATAAGCTTACATTTAAAGACGGTAAAGTTTTTTATTTTGATAACGTGGGGAGATTAATTTCAAAACAAGATAGATTTGGGAATGAAATAAAGTACTATTATTATTCCCATTACTATACAAACAATAACTTTAGACTGAAAAAAGTTATTGATACTGTAGGCAGAGAAATAAACTTTACATATGAAGATGAACAGATTTCGGTTAGTGTTGTAGATCCAAATGATCCTGACATTAAGATGAAAATAGACTATAACTTGGAAAAACTATTAAATAAAAATGGGAATCAATATATTTTGAACAATGTAGTTTATAATGGTATTACAGATAAAGATGATACAATAGTTAATTATGAATACGATATTAAGGAAGCTGAAGTTTTTCACAGACAATATAATAGTTCTGGAATTGGTAAAGATTATTACGCTTGTTTATCTAAAATAATTCAACAGACTGGAGCTGGTACACAGTTTAATTATATAAAAAGTAGAAAAAACATGGGACCTTATGGTGAAATGGATTTTTATAAGGTACTTGAAAGATATGATTTTGATGAAAAATATGCTAGTAATTTAAAAAAGTATAATTATAAAAAGTTCAACTATAAATATGATGGCTCCGGAGAATATGATGGATATCCAAATTATAAAGAGATACTGCCAGGTACAAAGACTCAAATATTAGATGATAAAAATAATAGTGAAATTTATACATTTGGTGATTTACTTCTATGCACCAATATTTTAAAGGAAGGGTCTAGCCAAAAAATTGAAACATTAAATGAGTATGAGGATATACAAGTTACTAAAAGAATAACAAAAGTATACAATAAAGATACTAATAGATACATAGAGAATATAGAGAACTTTGAATATAATGAACAGAAAGATCTTATAGGATATTGGGATAGTCAGGCAAAAAGAGACTCAAATGGAGAACCTTTAGATGATGAGCATAAGACAAGTTATATTTACCATAAATACAATTATGTAATTAATAAAAAATATAAAAAAGATGACAAGGTTACAATAATTGAAGAGTATTCCCCATCATCTAATGATGATGGAAAGTCAATTGAACTTGCTAGAATTTATGAAGAATATGAGCAGCCACAAGTTTTTGATGCGACAACTAATCCTGCACAGATAGAAGCTGGAGGAAAATTTACTTTAGCATTAGCCAATGATGGTAGTGTAAAGGTATGGGGTAATAATGATTATGGACAATTAGGTTTGGGTAATACACTCGAATATAAAAAGATTGCTACTATACCAGATCTACGTTATATAAAGCAGTTAGACGCTGGAACTGACCATGCAGTTGCACTATTGAATGATGGCACTGTGAAAGTTTGGGGAAAAAACGATTATGGACAATTAGGTCTAGGTGATTTAGACAAAAGGACGAGTCCGACAAAGGTTGAAGGTTTATCTGGGGTAAAACAAATTGCTGCTGGTCAGGATTTTACCTTGGTATTAATGGAAGATGGAACAGTAAAAGGTTGGGGGAGTAACGATTATGGACAGTTATGTAAACCAAGTGATGTTAAAATTGTTAAGACACCTATTGATTTACCTCAACTAAGCGATGTAAAAGAAATAGCTGTTGGAGGAAATTGTGCATTTGCAATATTGAATAATGGGACTGTAAAGGCATGGGGTGATAATGATTATGGCCAATTAGGGTTGGGAGATAAATTAGAAAGATCTACTCCTACTCAGGTTACTGGTTTAAGTAGCGTTAAAAAAATTTCTGTTTGTTGGAGTAATGCTATAGCACTACTCAATGATGGTACTGTTAAGGTATGGGGACATATAAATAATTATACTTTGCCGACCTCGGTGGGGGAATTAAAAAATGTAAAACAAGTAGGCGTAGGAGTATACAATTATTTTGTTTTATTACAGGACGGAAGTGTTAAAGGTTGGGGAAGTAATACACTTGGATCGTTAGGTGTAGGGGATACAGAGCAAAGAACCTTACCTACAAAAATTGATGGGATAGAAGGAGCTAAGCAATTAATTAATGGGAATGCCCATAGTTTTGTATTAATGCCTGATGGAAGTTTGAAAGGATGGGGAAATAATAGGAGTTACGAGCTAGCATCTTCTTCAGCACAATATGAATTAAAGAACCCTGTTACAGTTGAAGGTATTAGTATAACTTCGGCATTACAAAAAGTTTTAAAAAAACAGACAAAGTATATAAATGATTCTTATGGTAATGTGATTGAAAAACGTGATTATCTAGATGATTGGTCAAATTATATATCAACAAAATACAGTTATGATGATAATGTTACTGCTAGGAATGGACAATTTAACGGTGCATATTTGACTAAAAAGGAAGTATTGGAAGTAAAAGATGCTGATGGGAACTTGGTAGAAGATAAGAATGGAAGTAAAACAGGGACAGTTTATGAAGATTACAAATATAACTATTATGGTCAAATGACCGATTATATTGATGGAAATGGTAAAACAACAGAGTACACTTACGATTTATTAGGAAGAGTTTTGACTACAACACTTCCTGATAATGGAGGCAAATCAAAAGTATTAGCTTATGATGATACATTAAACACAGTAACATCAACAGATGAGAACGGAAATAATATCAGGTATGATTACGATGGATTGGGAAATCTAAGTTATGAACAGGTTTATGATACAACTACCAGTACATACAAAAATGTACATCAATACTCCTACGACTCACAGTGCAAGCTCGATTGGGAAAAGGATTTAGCAGGAAGTGCATATACAGACTATACGTACTATACTGATGGTCGGCTGAACACAAAGGTAGTAACAGATTATAGCAACAGCAATGCTTTGGTGTATCAGGAAACATACACCTATAATGATGCAACGAGTGACAATTATTCAGTTGTGACAAAAGTTGTTAAAGGTGATACAAATTCACCAGATATAACTACCAAGTCCTATATAAACAAGCATGGAAGGTTGGAAAAGGTTGAGAGACTTCATACTGAAAATGGAGTCAGCAAGACTTATACCGACGCATTCAAGTATGATTATATAGGCAATAAGACTGAGGAACTTGCAGCAAGGGCTTCTGATGAGGCGTGGGCTGAAACTTACACGGCAAAATACGATTATGATTATGCCGGAAAAGTCGTAAAGCAGTACAATGTAAGCGGTGATTATATAACTACTGCATATGATGCCTTGGGAAGGGTAAAATCTGTTACTGATATAAAAGGCAGCAAGGCAAGTCCTACATATTCCACTACTTATGAGTATGACAATCTTGGAAGGGTAATAAAAGAGAAAATTCCATTTTCAAAGAGTGGTACAACTACATATTACACTGTTAAAAAGCATTACTATGACAGAAATGGAAATGTTATCTGTGAAGCAATTTCCAATAACAAACCCGGTAGTACCGATAACTTTAGCAAAACCGAATATAAGTATAATTCGAGAAACCTGCTTGAGACAGTTATAACTTATGATGCAGGTGTTGCGGAGAATTATACTCAATATTATTATGACAGCGTTGGAAATAAGAAAAGGATGTACACAGGTCTTTGGAGTCCGCTTGTTATTACAGGACTTGATGCAGTAACTGTAGGTAAGGATGAAAGCTATTCGATAACAAAATATGATTACAATAGTCTTAACCTGATGTCAAAAATGACGGATCCGTTGACAAAATCGGAAAGTTACACTTATGACCTTGCAGGAAGGTTGAAAACCAAAACGGACAGGAATGGAAATACAACTACCTTTAATTATGACGCATTGGATAATATAAAATCAAAGACTGTTACCAATAGTGCTAGTACAGTATTGGGAAGCTATACTTACAAATATTGTATAACTGGTAACATGTCCCAAATGGCAGGTGGTGGCACAACGGTTACCTATGTATATGATGATCTGGGCAGATTAACAAGTGAAACGGATACGTTAAGTGGAACAGTGAAAACATATAACTATGATGCGAGCAATAACCGAAAATCGTTAACTTTAAAGAAGGGAACAACATCCCATATAATTACAACTTATACTTATGACAAGTTGGATAGACTTGATTTAGTAAAAGAGAATGGTACAACTGTAGCGGATTATGGGTATGATGCCAATGGAAACAGGCTGACTCTAGCGTATTCAACCAATGGAAATAGCACGAGTTATATATATAACCTCGCAAACAAATTAGAAACTTTAACAAACAAAGTTGGTACAACTACATTATCCCAATATACTTACACATATTATCTTGATGGTAATCAGGCAAGTAAGACTGATTCTGTATCAGGCAAAGCTACAAGTTATGTTTATGATGATCTTGGAAGGCTTAAAACAGAAACCGAGGCTGCTAGTGGTATTACAAGTGCAACAAGAGTATACACTTATGATGACTATAATAACAGAAAAACTCTGAGTGTAGATGGAGTGTCTACTACAAATTATGAATACGATAAAAATAACAGGTTAACTTCTGAATACAAATCAGAAACCAGATTTTTAAGTGATATGGATTGGGTAAGTGCTACAAATGGTTACAGCCCAGTAGAAAGGGATATGTCCAATGGTGAAGGAGCAGCAGGGGACGGAAAGGTAATAACATTAAACGGAGTAACCTATGAAAAAGGATTGGGAGTACATGCAAATTCCGAGATAGTGTACAATCTTGGAGGAAAGTACTCAAGATTTATATCCGATATAGGAATTGATGATGAAGTAAATAATGGAGGTGTGAAGTTCAAAGTATATCTGGATGATGTACTTGCATTTGATAGCGGTTATATGGACTGGACTTCTACTACACAATCATTGAACATAAGTGTTGAAGGTAAAAATCAGATGAAGCTCGTTGTGGACTCCTGGGGAGGAAATTCCTATGACCATGCAGATTGGGCAGGTGCAAGACTTAGATATCCTTCTTCAACAACGGTGGAGGCTACAACATACACATATGACAATAATGGTAATCAAACAATTAAATCGGTTGCTACACAAGGAAGGGCTTACTTAAGTGACATGGTACCGGTAAGTTCAACAAATGGGAATGGTCCATTAGAAAAAGATATGTCCAGTGGAGAAGGTCTATTGGGAGATGGGCGTGCAATAAAGCTAAATGGAGTAGTTTATGAAAAAGGATTAGGAGCTCATGCAAATTCTGAGCTAGTATATAATCTTAATGGTCAATACTCTAATTTTATATCAGATATAGGAATTGATGATGAAGTCACTATTGATGGATGTGTAAAATTCCTTGTATACGGTGACGGTAAGCTTTTATATGATAGTGGAGAAGTAAAATATGATGCTGCAACGAAGAATGTAAATGTAAGCGTTACAGGGGTACAACAGCTAAAGCTGGTGGTCGATTGTCTAGGATGTTTATACAGTGACCATGCAGACTGGGCAGGAGCAAGAGTTGTAACCACAGGAGGAACAAGCTCTACAACATATGCATATGGTGATGGATTTAACCAATTGACAAAGGTAACTGAAGGAACCAATGTATATTCATATACCTATGGTGGAGATGGATTAAGGCTAACCAAGACTGTAAATAGTGTTAAGACTATCCATGTTTGGGACGGTCAGCAGATGGTAGCTGAGTTAAACAGCTCAGGTACTGTAACTAACAAGTATATCAGAGGTATTAATCAAATATATGTGCAGGATTCAGCAGGAACTAAAAAGTTTTACCTCTTTAACGGCCATGCCGATGTAGTTCATTTGACAAATACTAGTGGAACTGTTATAAAGAATTATGACTATGATGCATTTGGAGTGGAGAAGAGTCCGGATTCAAGTGATGTTAATCCGTTTAGGTATTGTGGCGAGTATTATGACAAAGAGACAGGCACTATCTACTTAAGGGCTAGATACTATAATCCGGGTACAGGTAGGTTTATAACTGAGGATAGTTATTCTGGAAAAGCCAATGATCCATTATCCCTTAATTTATACATATATTGTGATAATAGCCCTATTATAAGAGTTGATCCTAGTGGTTTTGATAGTTACATATTCTACGATCCTTCAGATGATAAGCTTGTTGATGTATCAGAGGCTCAAGAAAGGTCATTGAATCTGAAATATGATACACCTGTACATAGAATTGCCGTTAATGGAGCGGAACAGCTTAAAGAGAACTGGGACAATATGGGTATAGGGAAAGATGGAAAAAATTTTTCCATCGATGAAGTGGTATTGATATTCCATGCAAACCCTAATTCTATACGTATTTCAGGCAATGGTCGATTGATTACAGATGCAGAAAGTAAAGATATTCCTTCAGATGGTGTTAGAAGACGATTTCCAGAAACCTCAGGTGATGTATATATTCGAGAGTTAAAACAGAAAAATATCAGGAAATTATATTTATTTGGTTGTAATTCAGGCCACTTAGATGTGAAGGATAACTGTGCAAGGACTTTTTTAAGATACCAATCAGGTATATGGCAAGTTGATGCTTGGGATGGAACAATATCAACATTGAAGGGATTTTCTGCAATACTTCCATGGGAACAAGAAGGTTTTTATGAATATGTTCCAGAGAACAAGGTAAACATTTTTGGACAAAAGAGAAGTCCGCGTGGAAGAATAAGCTATACTCGACTTGGAATTTTATGATTTTTGGAATAGAATAATATTGCCGGAATAAAGATAGTGTAAAGTGAGATATGAAAATAGAAAGTAATGAAATTTACTCTCGCGAACCTTGAAAAGTGAAAATATTCCTCTGGAATTAAGTTGTTTGATCCCTTCCGCCACCCTTGACAGCATGAAAAATCAATGCTCTGAAGTTATCACCGACGGCGAGAAACTCAAAAACAGATAGTCTTCACCGTCTTATTCACAGCAGTATAGCATTGATTTGTCACACTATCAAGGGCAGGTCCAAAAGCAAAGTACGCTTTTGGATGGCTAGTTTTACCTCGGCTCAAAATCTAAAAACAGATAGTTTTTAATCAACCTGAGATTTCTGCATTTCTAAAATGGTTTTTTGACCAAGGTAAATAAGGACTTGCCACTTGGCAGGCATGTTCCCGGCATCTTTAAAGGCATCCAACTCGTTGAGTGGTTTCCAGTAATTATACGGATGAGGACGTAGAAAGTTGTAATAAGCAACCCAGAGTGATACGCCATAAAGAGCACCATTTTCACATCCATAACCACATGTGACACGGTAGGAGTATTTGAATGTACGGTTTAAACGTTCAACAACTTGTTTAACCCATCGGAATTCTGTTGATACGGCATCATCATTAGTAAGACCAATAACTTGGGTAACATCAAAATCCCAGTTGCTTTGGAGATTACATTGCTGGCTGGCAAGGGGATAAGCACTGTATCCATCTGCAATAAATTTTAAAGCTTTTCCCGGAAAGGTTTTGAACTTTTCAAAAGCCATACGCATTGCAAGAATACATGGACCTACAGCACGGTTATCAGAAACCTGATATCCAAGTATAGATTTTTTGCAAGCATCCATGATAATCCATACGTAGTGCTTGATACCCTTAACTTTTATATAGGTTTCATCTGCAGAAAGAATTGTGGAAGGTTTGTAGTCAAAGGTATCTGTAAAGGGTTTGATGACAGCTGCAGCCGTCATAGCATAGTTGGCTACCATAGTATGGGAGATATCAATACCGTGAATTTCTTTTAAAGCGTGAGAAGTCTGTCTGGTAGATAACTTAAGATTGACATGATAAGTAAGGCACAATCCCATGATGTGCGGATTGAACTTTTTGAAACTAAAGTTAATAGCAGATTTGGGGAGCTCATGTAAGTCCATCTTAAAGAAATCTATAGTGAATTCACGATAGAGATAATGGAGCTTGTATTTATTCTTATCAGCAGCTTTTAAGTCTTTGGGCAACTTGGAAAGATTCCGTTGATAGTAGGAGCACTTGGTATTTGTACATTTGTGAATGCGAAAATGTTTCCGGTCTTTCTTGGCAACAAGGATATGCCCGCAATAGGGGCAGCGTAAAGCCAACGGACGATTATAGATATTAGTTTCGTTGAAACGCTCATCACAAACTTTGCAATAAAACTGACCTTTTGAACCGTTATTTTTATAAAGATACTGATGAGGAGCACCACAGCGGGGACAAACAATAGTTTCTGAGAAAAAAGCTTGGGATCTACGCTTTACAGGTCCGACAATTATGCCATATTTGTGTTGATAATACGCAAGAAGAAACTGATAATCTATTTTTTCAGTAATAAATATCTTTGGAAGTTTATCAACCTTGAATTTTTGGTATTCGGGACTATGAGAATCATCAAAAGCCCACTGCTTAAGAGGAATATATTTTGCAATAAATAAAATTAATAGAGAAATCTGTTTCAGTAGGTATTGATTATATGATAGTAAATAAATTATAATTGAGTTCACAATGACACTTTCCTTCCTGGATTTTGTGGTGTGAGAATCTCAATTATACAGGAAAAGAGGGGGTCATTGTTTTTTTTATTTAAAAAAACTTGAAACCCTTGATATATAGGATATTTAAAATTTAAAATGTGTAACGAAGTTTACACAAACATCTAATCTACAGGGGGAAATAGAATGAAAAAAAAGTTAAGATGTAAAAACTGTTTAGTAACAAACACTTGTGAAAACACTGTAATTGACGAAAACAGCATTTGCAACCACTGTAATGATCTCAAAAAGGGTAATAAACCAACAACAAAACATCTATTATCAAAAGATGAAAAACAAAAATATGTTAATGATTTAGATAACATATTAAAAAATGCAAAAGGTAAAAAGGATTATGATTGTATCGTTGGTTTTAGTGGTGGTAAAGATAGTATATATTTGGTCTACAAATTAAAGAAGGATTACCCAAATCTAAGAATATTAGCAGCTACAGTATCTGTTGGATATGTTTTTAATAAAAATGCGGAAAAGAATCTATCTGAAACACTTGCAAAGCTTGATATAGACCACGTTACAATAAAGCCAAGAAATGAATTTTATAAAAAGTTCTTTACATATCTATTGAATAACCGTTTGCCAGGTGGGTACAAGAAGGGTTCTTATGATTCAGGCGTAATTAATAAAGAGAAATCATCGCTTTGTGTTTATTGTCATGGAATAGTTCATGATATTTTATTGAATTATGCTGCACAAAATGAAATTCCATTACAAATAACAGGTGCTTCGCCAGCGCAGCCGCTTTATTGGTTTTATAAACAAGATGAAGAGGAACTTAGTAAACCAAATATTCCATTCTTTATGAATGAGGAGCCATTTAATGAAAGAGACAGGTTGTATTGTTGGGATCCTAATAGGTATCCAAATCTCGAGAAATTGCCAATTGCTCTTTTCCCCTTTCATGTATGGGATTATGATCCAGAAAAAGTAAGACAGATAATTTTTGAAGCCGGATTGATTTCGTCACATAAAAATTCATCAATCCTTAAAACAAATTGTTTATTGAATCCTTTAATGTCTTATGTTGACTTGAAGATAGATGGCAATTTTAATATGCTGCCCTATATAGGTTTTTTGATTCGAAACGGTTTTTCTCGAAAGAAAGATTGGGAATCTACAGTATTTTTTGTTGAAAATATACTTCTAAGATTAAAAAATCCATCAATTAAAAAACTTGAAAAAGACTTCGGCATAAATGTTGATGATTTGGTTGAAAAGTTCAAATATCAGCAAATTAAAGCAAAATAATCGATAAGAGGCAGATTTAGTTTTGTTACGAAGCGCTAGAAACTCAAAAAGCACTCAGGAGCTTTGAAAACTAAGGTTTTGAGTGCTTGGTTTTTGTGCTATATATTAATACACATAGAATAAATAATGGGCCTCTTCTTAAATAAACCTATTGATTTTTGCCTGTCAACTTTGAAGCCTGACCAGTCAGTATAAATAAGTTATATAACCACTCTCCATTTTTGCCAGCATTCGGTCTATTTGTGAAATTATTAATCCTACTGTATAAATCTGTATGCAATTTTAATTGTACTAACAGCATTTGATTACATTTTATGGTTATGGTATAATCTGTATTAATACTTGCGTATGAGGTGAACCTTTATGAATAAACGCTTTGGAATTATGCAAATTGTTGTCGCTTCGATTTTGGTAATTGGTTTGGTTATAACATTAAACCAATTTTATGGGCGTATGAAAGCCAAAAGCACTGATGATAATGTAAATATGCTCGCCCAAAATACTTCTATTGCGCAAGTATTTTATACACCTACTCCCCAAATAACTGATGCACCAACACTTACTCCGACAAATATGAATTCTAGTAACATAAACGCCCCTTTTAAACTTAACCGAGATGAAATTGCAAATTTAGTAAGCCAAGGTGTTATTAATGATTCAAAATATTCTGTCAAAAAAATTATTTATGGTGAGAAAGAATTTTATACAAAAGATTTTCCCGGTAATATCTTTTTTAAGAATAAGAATAGCTCAAAAGAGGAACTTTTGTTTGAAAATAAGTGTTTGGATTTTTATATCGATCACGACGTGTTGTATACTTTATCAGAGGATCAATATTTATTTAAATGTTTTCTTGACAGAGAAAAAATAGATCCTTACAAAATGTTTGATGATGATACAAAAGTATCTGCTCTGTTTGAAGATAAGAATATTTTATATTTTTACACTCCATCTGGAGATCTATATAAAATTGAGGAAAGTTCTTCTACCCGAAAGTTGGCACATGATTTTGGAAAACTCTACAAAGTAATAAATGACTGGATTTATTACTTTCCGATAAAAAATGGTGAGATTCTCGAGACAAGACCGCAATACCATGGATTTCCCGGCAAGGAAATAGTCTTGAAGTGTGTAAGAAATAATGGAGAAGAAGAAAAGATAGTATATAAAGATTACAACTATCAAGGCTGGCAAGCTGATATAAAGTTAATATGCAATGATAAGGATTGGATTTATTACCACACAATAGCATTAGGTTCAGGGGGTTCCGGTGAAGGAATGATGAATCCTAACTTTGGCTTGTTTGGCAAAATGAAAATTGGCAGCAGCGAAAAAACTGAATATAAAGAATTCAGAATGTATAAGCCCATAGAAAAAGATGGATACATATATTATATTTCTATTTATCCTTGGGGTTCTACATTAGAGACTGAACGCAAAGAAACAATTAAGAGAATTAATCTTAAAACTTTTAAACATGAGCCACTTTTAGAAGTGGACAATTGGGTAGAAAATAGGAGTTTTACAATATTTAAAGACTGGATTTATTATATTGCTGATGATGGATTTGCAGAAAGAGTTAAGTTGGATGGAAGCGACAAACGTAGAATTGATGCCGGCTTTCCAACTCAAGATGGTAGTTTTCCAATTCAATTTATACCGGGATATATAAATGATAATGGTATGGTTAAAAAAGTTCTAGCAACTGCGTATAAGGAAGAAAAGCTCGGGTCTGATCAAGGAATTCAATATAGTACCAGGATCAGAATTTTCGATGAAGGAATGAAGGATGTATTCCCTGGAAAGATTATGAACATCCCTGAAATTATCGATTTGGAAAGAATTGAAGCTATAACCCTTCATGGGAATAATTTATACTGGAAACTAGGGGATGAATATTTTGGGTATAACATTGAGTGAAAAGGTATGCTGATATTTGGAAAACTATTGCAAAACCACATAAATACGTTGATGTCGGATCATAATAGAATATGTAAAGGCCGTAATTAAAGTTCGTAGCTTTTCCCACAAACCTAATTACGGTCTCAAATAATTTAAGTAAATATAGCTTTCAGTTAAAATTTATACGGACTGTTTTTGTCCCTGATATTTGGATATAAATCAATTTTCTCAAGTGCACCTTTTATCTCATCTTTAAATTCACTTACAATTATTTTGGGGTTATTTAAAGTCTCATCGGCACAAGTAAATTCACCCTTTGATTTATCGGAAAGATAATATTTAGCTTGAGACATTCCAGTCAAAATGTAGTAATTTTCATTAGGGTTTGCTTGGTCGCTAACATCTTTTGAAAAAAATAATATAACTTCCTCTCCCTCTTTAAAATCAGGATATTGCTCTATATCAATAACAGTATCACCATCCTGACCCTCATCAACTCTCAATAATATACTGTTACCATAAGGTTCACCTTTAAATATCTCACTAATTTCTAGCTTTATGTCTGTCTGGAGCTTTTTGTCGCCATCTATACTCCATTTACTTGGCAACTTTCCTTTCACAGTCCCTCTTACAATAACATCAGCCAAATTAATAAGTTCAGTTCTACTATATCTTTCTGGTCCAACTGTTTTTTCATTGTTTTGACGTATTTCTTCTCTTGTAGGCCTAAACTTGGCTTTTTCAAGCTCATCTTTTATTTCATCTCTAAAATTATTCGGTTTTATTGTCCACTTTGCCCAATTATACTTATTTACAAATTCATTGTTAGAGTTGTCTGATGGAGAATACTTACCCTGCATCGATCCAACCAACCTATAAGAGTTTTCATCATTTACCTTAATATCTTTGACTTTATACAAAAATAATATAACTTCCTCACCGTATAAAAACTCAGGCTCTAATTCATCTTTAATATATATTCCATTTTCATCATAGCCCCTTTGTATCAGCACTAATACTTTTTCTTCCTTAACTTCACCTTTATAAATATCAGAAATTTTTATGGAACAATTTGTACAAAGCACACTCCCATAACGCTTACTAGGCAAAATTTCATCAACTACGCCCCGTACAATAATGTCAGACTGATACACTAAATCATTTTTACTAAATACGGATGGTTCTCCAAAAATTCCGCTACTATTTATCTTCTTCGTTGCAAAATCAAAATTTGTTTTAATATTAGCAGTATTTCCTTTCTCATCCCAGGAAATCTCCGATTCTAATGCTTCTGCACAATATCTCACCGGTATATAAGTTCTTCCGTGTTTTACAATTGCTGTCGTATCCATTTTCTTTGCTTGTCCATTTACTGTCATTTCATCCGAATCAATAATAAATTTAATTTTACTATTGTTTAAAGCAATGCTAACCGTTCTACTTTCCTCAATCCACTCAACATTTGCCCTCATCCATTCAGCAACAAATCTTACGGGAACCATTACACGGTTGTTATCATCAATAAACGGCTTTGCATCCTGGAAGTAAACCTCAACACCATTAACTTTTAATTTAACCTCAGTTTGACCGGGCACACTTACAGCAAATCCAGAAATTAGTATCCCTAAGAGAAATAAAAAAAATATCTTTTTCATTCAAATGCTCCCTCCTACACTATTTAAGAATATTCCTGTATAACTTCTCTATACAAATAACTTTATAATAATTTACATAAATACTCATATAGAAAGTTATAATTTCTTATATTATGTAAAATTTATTATCTATTCTGATATTATCAATATAAATATCTAATGTCAAACAGCTCTACAAAATACTTCCACCCTTTCAAGCACCATACATGCCTTTCTCCAACACGAGCTGATTCTATTGTGTAATATATTCGTAATTTGAAATGAATTACCTGATGGTTTATAATTTTCATAATGGAACTGTTGGAAAATTCTTGTTTATATTAATAATTCTAAATATTATGAATAATTGATTTTAGGCATTTGCAAAATGACTTAAAAAATCAGATGTAAAAAGTTAGAAGAGATGTAAAATGGACTTTGATAACTTAAGAGGGATATATGTTAGTGATTTGACTGAAAAACCAGAACCTTGTTGATGAAATTACAGCACAAATAAGCTTATGTATAAGACATAAGTTTCAAGAGTAAGTTAGTAAATCAAGCGATTAAAGGTTTTAAACTACGTATATACTTGTGCTCATGAATTTTATCTGCAAGTATTACAGTAATTAGTTGTGTGATACCTGCGAGATATAAATCTGCTTTAATAGTTAGGTTGTCTCTTGTTTTAAGATTACCACAGGCCATAGGCTCCTTAAGGTATTGAATGTTTTTTTCTACTACAGTCCTAATTTTGTAGTCAGAAATCCATTCGTCAGAGCCTCTAATCACACCTGGATACATGCGTTTATCCATGGCAGGAGATGTGAAGGTTACACGACCGCAAGGCTTGCCATTACAGGGGTTATCACAAGAAGTAACCCATTTACCTTTAATTAGTTTTGCCTGTGGGCACCGCCATTTGAATCTTTCGATTCTTCCTTCTTCTCGGCTCCAGCCATTTGGTTTCATTGGTACAGAAGAATCTTTAGAGCAAAGTGGCCAACCATCATCATTGTATTTAATAGGCGGAAGATTAGGGTTTGAATTTCTGGAATTCAAAAGTATTAGAGCCCTTTGAAACTTGAGTTCATCTAAGAGCAATGTGTAGGTATCGCACGTATCAAAAATAGAATCACCAAGGAAAGTGCTTGGTTTAAAATCCGGGTGAAGAGTAAAGAAGTCTGCAAATACTGGTTT
>NZ_JH556653.1:1511141-1511327 GCF_000179595.2 Acetivibrio cellulolyticus CD2
GATTTGCAGAAAGAGTTAAGTTGGATGGAAGCGACAAACGTAGAATTGATGCCGGCTTTCCAACTCAAGATGGTAGTTTTCCAATTCAATTTATACCGGGATATATAAATGATAATGGTATGGTTAAAAAAGTTCTAGCAACTGCGTATAAGGAAGAAAAGCTCGGGTCTGCTGAGTCGGAGACAC
>NZ_JH556653.1:1511427-1526091 GCF_000179595.2 Acetivibrio cellulolyticus CD2
TTATATACATCGACATCAGGCTTGTCCTTGTAGAAAGCCTTGAGTTTTTTTATGATAGAATTTATGAACTTTGGGGTTATCCTCAGTTACAAAGGTTTCAATACCTGAAGTATCATAAGCGATAGTGGATGCAAGAGTAGTGTTAATTTCCTGGCAAATAGGTTCTGTAATATCTACAAGGTGGTTAAAGAAGTTTTCCAGGTAAATAACGAAATCTTGTTTGAACCGTGTAAACTGAGAGTTATGAGGGACGTCTGGAAGGCCACAGAATTCACGGGCTTCATGGCATAAATTAAGAAAAATAATGAGTAGCGAAACTGTAGGAATGCCAAGAATTTTCTGCAGAACTAATGCTGAAAGCATTGAAGAGAGTGAATATTTACGGTCTCTCCCTAGAGTTTTGTGGTAAGACCAATAAAAATCCTGTGGTATAAGCGAAGATAAATCAAGATGTTGTGAGAGTAGCTTAAGAAATTTTGGCTTATTATTTTGAAAAACATCTTTACATTCTTCGAATGTGTCAGCAAAAGAAATTTGTTTATAAAGTTTTACCATTTGTTTTCCCCTTCTCTTGTTTAAAATTGGATTAGATACCTATATTTTACTAGAAGCAGAGGGGGAAAACAATAAAAATATCAATTTGAAATGCAGTAAATTCAAGCGTTATAGCATTTCGCAAATAACTAAATAATTGATTTAATTTGGGGGGTAAAATGAAAAAGTTATCAAAAATTATAGCGTTTGTTACAGTTGCAGTAATGTTGATTTCAGTTTTGTCTATAAGTTGTTTGGCAATGGAAGATCTTGATTGGGAAATAAGTGTTGGTGCGTTATTTAAGAATGCTATTGCTGCAAACGATAATATTTGTATTTCAGTGGGCGACAATGGAATAATCTTCAAATCCACTGACGGTACGAACTGGACTCAGCAAAAAATCGCAACCAATTATGACCTTAATGACATTGTTTGGACAGGAAAGGAATTTGTGGCCGTAGGTGATTGCGGAGTAATAATAACATCCTCTGATGGCGATAGTTGGAATATGAAAAAGTCAGAAATATCGATGAATTTACAAGAAATTTTATGGAGTGGAAAATCTCTTGTCACCTATGGAACTGATTATTACAAAAATAAGAGTGTAATATTATATTCAACTGATAGTGTAGAGTGGTTCGCAAAAGAATTTGCTCAAACCTTCATTGATTCTATGGCTTTTAATAATGGAACATTCCTTGCATTAATTCATAATACGAATAAAGCAATGATATCAGCAGACGGTATCTATTGGGATAAATTAGATACTCCAGTACAAACTGCTGACAGCTTTCTGACTTCGTTTAATGGAAATTTCATTATTTACAATGAACCAAGAAAAATATATATATCTAATGATGGATTTCTGTGGAAAGAAACAAATATTGCAGTTGATGAACGTTATAGATTGTTCGAACATGAAATTTGCACAGCTAATGGTTTCCTTTTATTAAGCGGCAATACATCAGAAGCTGTATACACTGAAAATATTAGTGATTGGAACTTAATACAACAGAATGAGATTTCTAAAACTTCAGGAATGTCATCGGTTCGGGATCTGATATATTTTAAAGAACAATACATAGGTATTGTAGCAGATGGATCATTTATTATATCTAAGGATTTCAAGACCTGGCAACGTATTGATGTTAGACCTATATTTACCTTGGATTCGATTGCTTCGAACGGCAAAACTTATCTAACTGTTGGATGCGAAGGAGTGGCATATGTATCCTCTGACGGATTAGCTTGGACTGAATGTAACACTAATACAAAAACTGATTTTATTTGTGTAATCTGGAATGGAAAACAATTTGTTGCGTTAGATAGAAATGGAATCATTTATGGTACGGAGGATGGAACGGAATGGAAGGTTATTTCTTCATTTCCATATCCGTTTATTGAAGACTGGTCGAATGTTAAATTTAAATTTATTCAAAACAAGTATTTCATGATTACAAGTTATTCGAATACTTTTATTTGGTCGTCGGAGGACCTTAAGAAATGGGACAAAATTGATTTTGATGGATACGTGTCTGACATAGCATCTAATGATAAGGTTTTTGTTGCTGTTGGTTACAATATTTTTTCGTCCACTGATGCGAATAATTGGAGCAAGAGGACTAGTAGTGATTTTAGCCGCTGTAACAAGGTTTTTTGGAACGGGACGCAATTTGTAGCTTTTGGTAATGATAATAAGTCCCTCATTTCTAAAGATGGTATTACTTGGACTACTGTATCTAAAAATACTACAGATGATCTTGATCATATCTTGATTACTAGAGATATCTCTTGGAATGGAAAGGAATATTTAGCTCTTGATACTAATTGCGATATAGTTTATTCGACAAATGGAATTAACTGGAGTATATCCGATCTTCCACATGCAGGAAACTATGCTATAGCTTGGACAGGATACAGATATATTTTAGTGGGTGATTATTCTATCAAAACGGCTATACCGAAAGATATAATCAAAGTTCTTGTAAATGGAAAGCCTATTATATTTGATGTTGCACCTAAAATGTCAAAGAACCGTACACTTGTTCCAGCAAGGTATGTATTTGAAGCTCTTGGAGCAGATGTTCAGTGGGATGAAAAAACAAAAACTGTAACTATAACTGGTAATGACAAAGAAGTTAAACTGGAAATCAATAATAATAAAGCCTATGTTAATAATGAAGCAGTACTACTTGAAGCTGCACCTGTTGTTAAAAACGGCAGAACACTTATACCGCTCAGGTTTGCTGCAGAGAGTTTTAATGCCGAGGTAAACTGGGATAAAGATACACAAACAGTAAGTATAAGACATTAATATATGATTTAAAAAATACGCTATCTAATGATGAATTAATATTGTTTGGAATAAGGCATAATATTTTGAACAATCCGAAATTAATTCTGTTTGAGGCACCAGATAATGGGGGGATAAAACTGATGGAAATACCAGGTAAAGTTGTCGATTTATTATTAAAGATTATGGAACCTTCTTTTGTATGTCCTTACTGTAAGAAGAAAGGAATTGCATTATATCAAAAACAGCCAGCTAGAAGGAGAAAATCTTTGTTTTGGAAACAACCAAAGAAGAGAAAGAAAAATGATACTTGCTATTATTGCAATCGTAAGGTTATTGGTTCACCAATAATTGATGTTATAGATTTATTAATAGCCGTAATTATGGTATCAGTTTTTTATAAAATGGGATTGTTTACTGGGACTCATGGTAAGTTATATTTCTTATTATATTTAGTACTTTATTTGTTTATTTGTGAAATTGTTATTGTTATAATGCCAGTTTCAAAGGCGGAAAAACAATAGATTATTTGTTTTGAAGTTGTTGTACCAGTAATGAAAAAATAACTTTCGCTATAATTTTGCAATAATACGCATGCTTCGCATAGGTGTATCGCAAAAAAACGGAAGTTGTTTTTCATTTATGCCTAAATTAAGAATTAGTTCCATGGCAGTTTTGGTGAAGTTGTGGTAAAATTTAAACAAACAACATATTTCGACATAGCCGAAAATTCAGAATGTTTTGTGTGAATATAATTAAATCGGATTTTTTCGTTATTTAAGATAGGAAATTATTTTTTAGCTGTTACTTAAGCTGATATGGGGGACTAATTTTGATACTAAAAAAAGTTTCAATCTGGGATAAACTTTCAAAAAAATATGATTCTTTATGGGTTCAAAAATATTCACTAACTCCTACAAGAAAAAAGGTGCTTTCTATATTAAAACGCTGCAAAAGCGATTTCTCAATGCTTGATGTGGGCTGCGCTACCGGACAATTGCTCAGTGAAGTAAGAAATGAGTTCTCAAGAAGTAAATTGTTCGGAATTGATAAATCGGAGCAAATGATAGAGCTTGCACGTTCGAAAAATATTGATGCTAAGTTCGATTGCGTTTATGCCGAGGAATATGATACAAAAATTAAATTTGATGTTGTTACTTGTTGTCATTCCTTTCCGTATTATCAGGAAAAAGAGCTTGTTTTGAAAAAGGTTGCTTCCCTGCTCAATGAAAATGGTATGGCAATATTTATTCAAGGCAGTATTAACGGTATTTACGATAGAATAGTCATGTCTATTGTTGAAATGACCGCAGAAAAGGCAAATTATCTTTCCAAAAAAGAGTTTATAAATCAGGCAAAAGAATATTTTGTTATAGAAGAAAGCTTCTTGATTAAGGAAAAATGGTTTATGCCATCGATTTGTGGCTTTGTTCTGAGGAGAAAACTATGAAGATACTATTAATTCGTCCACGTCCGCATAAAGAAACTATAGGGCTTCAAAGTGTAATGATATGTGAACCGCTTGAGCTTATGCAGCTATCGGCTGTACTTAGGGCAAATAAGCATGAAGTTGAAATTGTGGATATGATATTGGAAAAGAAGCCAATAGAGTATTTTATCCGTAAATTTTCGCCAGAGCTTGTTGGCATAACAGGTTATATCAGTCACATCGGCATTATGAAAGAATATGCAGAAATTATAAAAAACATAAATAAGAATATAAAAGTGGCCGTCGGAGGTGTCCATGCCACCGTTTGCCCCCATGATTTTAAATGCGAATATATAGATTATATAGCAAGAAGCGCAGAGGAATTTTATAAAATTTCCAATTGCGATGACACAAGCGTGCGCTATGCTTATAGGAATTTGCCGGAAAGATATACTGAAAAATATTATTATTTATTTGCTAATAAATGCGCACTTATTAAAACATCTTTCGGTTGTCCTTATAATTGCAATTTCTGCTTTTGCAAGGAAGTTTCACGTTACAAAGCAAGAGAGATCGATGATGTAATAGCAGAGCTTTTACAAATTCCTCAAAAAGAAGTTTACATTGTCGACGATGATTTTTTATTTAATGGTGAAAGGCTTTTGGAGTTTTCTCATAAAATTAAAGAGAATAAAATTGAAAAGAACTTTCTGGTGTACGGCAGAGCAGACTTCATAGCAGCAAATGAGGATATTATTGAGACGTTATCAAAAGTTGGGCTCAATTCAGTAATTGTAGGAATAGAGGCGTCGACTCAAAATGAGCTTGATAAATTTAATAAGAAATCTAAACTTGAAGACAATGAGAAAGCAGTCAGGACATTAAAAAAGTATGGAATAGAATGTTATTCAACTATAATTTTAGGCGTTGACTGGGATAAAAAGGATTTCAAAAATCTTTATAATTATATAAAGCATCTAGGACTTGTTTTTGTTAATTTGCAGCCGTTTACTCCAATGCCAGGCACGCCGTATTTTGATAAATACAAAGATCAATTGATTATTCCATATAACGAACATGAAAAGTGGGACATGGCGCATCTTGTAATAAAGCCCGAAAAAATCAGTGCAGGAAGATATTATTTTGAGATTTTAAAGCTTTATTATAAGATAACAATGATGCCGCAAAATGTTATGTATATGTTTAAACGTTATGGAATAAAAACAACCTTGAAACTGTCAATTGGAGCAGCTCAAATCAGTTGGCAGTATATAAAGAAGATTATTAGAGGAAGGTGAAACATGAAAGTATTATTAATTCGTCCTCAGGCACCTAATAAATTGAGCTTTATAAATATACTCGATAACGAACCATTAGAACTCGAATATCTTTACACCGAGCTTAAAAACAGGGGTATCGAAAGCTATATTTACGATGGATTGATTGAAAATATCAGCGTAAAAGATACGATTTTTCGGGAAAAGCCAGATGTTGTTGCAGTTACAGGGTATATCACCCAGCAAAAACTAATGATCGAATACTGCTCCCTTGCAAAAGAGTTTAACAGCAATATAATTACAGTTGTCGGAGGGGTTCATGTTCAACGTAACTATGAGCAATTTTACGATGACAACATTGATTACTTATTAAGAAGTGAGAGTGTCTTTGATTTTGGTGAACTTTTATCAGGCACGGAATTGTCAAAAATCAATGGACTTATATATAAAAAAGAGGGGCAATATGTTAAAAATGAGCTTTTGCCAATTGACATAAACTCATTGCCAATACCTGACCGCAGTTTTTTTAATAAGCATAAAAGCAAATATCATTACTTGCATCTGCAAGAGGTCGCAACAATTAAAACAGCGTTTTCCTGCCCCTATAATTGCAATTTTTGCTATTGCACCTTGCTTGCAGGAGGAAAATACAGGGCCAGAGATTTATCTTTGGTTATTGAGGAACTCAAGACAATTGAAAGTGAAAATGTTCAGATAGTTGACGATGACTTTCTAGTTGATAAATCCCGCCTTTTGGAATTTGTCCGACTGGTTAAAGAAAATAATATAAAGAAAACATATATCTGTTATGCAAGAGCTGATTTCGTAGCAAATAACGAAGACATAGTCAAAGAGCTTTGCAGTATTGGTTTTAAGTATTTTCTTGTCGGACTTGAAGCGATTAGTAATGAAGAATTACTGGCTATGAATAAGCAAGTAAGTATTGATGAAAACAGAAAATGTATTGAAGTGCTTGGAAACGCAAACGCTCATTGCATCGCACTTTTGATAGCCCCAATTTCTGCTGATAAAGAATACTTTGATAAGTTATATCGTTTTGTTAAAGAAACAAAGCTTTTATATGTGACAGTATCTATATTTACGCCGATTCCGGGTACACCGTTATATGAAGAGTATAAAGATAAAATCAATTCGAAAGATATTGAAGAATACGACTTTTTGCATCTTGTTTTGGAGCCTGAAAAGCTTACAAAACAGCAGTTTTATATGGAATATTATAAGCTGGTGCTGCGCCTTTACAACTTAGCAAAAAAGTCAGGAATTTATGATTTTATGGATATTAAATTTTATAAAAATATGTTGACTTCTTATTTAAAAAGAAAAATGAGGGGATTTTAGTGAAGGTATATTTTATTCAATCAACGCCTTATTTTGAGGGTAAAAAGCTGATTAAAAAATCACGGCTATATTTTGTCGGGCTTGCTCCCGCAATATTAGCCTCGCTTGTTCCAAATTGGGAATTTGAATGCTGCCTTGAAACAATAGAGGATGTTGATTTTGAAACCGGTGCGGATATAATTGCAATATCAGGTATGGGGCATGCAATTATAAGAAGCCTTGATATTGCAAAAGAATTTAAAAAACGTGGAAAAACGGTTGTAATGGGCGGGTATATGGCAAGTCTTATGCCCAAAGAAGCCAAAAAGTATTGCGACAGTGTTATTATTGGTGATGGCGAAATAGCGTTTCCAAAACTTATTTCAGATTATGAAAATGACAACTTGCAGGAGTTTTATAATATTCCGCTTGAGAATTTGAGTTATCCTCTTCCGAAATATGAGATTTTTAAGGGTAAAAGGATTGGAAATTTTTTGCCTGTTCAAGCAGGAAGAGGTTGTCCGAATTCATGCTCGTTTTGCTCTGTTTATTGCCTGTATAAAAATCACTATATGCGCCGTGAAATTTCCGAAGTCATCAGGGATATTAAATATATTAAAAAGTTGGGATATAAGAAGTTCCTTCTTTTAGATGACAATATACTTTCTGATAGAGAGTATCTTTTAAAACTTTGTGCTGAGATTGAGAAACTCAATATGACCTGGCTTTCCCAGTGCCAAATCTCAATTGCAGATGATGAGAAAGTGTTAAAGGCTGTTGCCAAAAGCGGTTGTATTTCCTTATCTTTCGGTATTGAAAGCATTTCCCAGGAAAGCCTCAATACTATGCATAAGTCTTGGGCTAAAGTATCAAGATACAAAGAGCAGATGAGAAAAATTCAAGCTGCAGGTATCGATGTTTCGACGGAAATGGTTGTCGGTGCAGATGGTGATACAGTTGAAAGTATTCGGAATACTGCAGATTTTATAACAGAAAACAAAATAACTGTTCCACGCTTTTATATTCTGACTCCAATTCCCGGAACAGTTTTTTATAATGAAATGAAAGAGGCCGGAAGACTTATAAGTGAGGATATTTATCAGTTCAACGGGGCTTTTGCGGTGCATAAGCCAATGAATATGTCGGCAGAAACACTGACAGATGAATATTGGAAATTATACAAAGAAGTTTTTTCTCTTAAAAGCATAATTAAACGTACAATTCTGAGAAAAGATTCTCTTAGGCATCCATTAAAAAATCTGTTTTACTTTTATGTAAATTTATATTACAAATATCAGATTTCAAAAGGAATTACCCCAAATATAATTTAAGGGTGGTAAAATTGCAGCTTTCAAAAATTGAATTAAGAGAATATCTTGCTTTTATGAAAAAAGTTTATAAGGATGATAAGAACTTTAAAGATAATAAGACTGGCGTTATTAATATTGCTTGTAAAAAGAACCGTCCTTTTTTTAAATCTTCCTTGCAGGAGATCGTTTGCGTTAAGGAAAATGGTGAAATTCTTTGTGCCTGTGTGTTGATAATAAATAATAAAGCGCCCAAAGAGCTTTGTGTATCCTTTTTTGAGGCCCTTCCAGAGTGCGATAAAGCTGTCTCTATATTAATAAATTATGCAGAGGAATTTGGCAGGAAAAATGCTTGCAGTAAAATAGTAGTAGCCCTTGATGGACATGTTAACTACAGTGTTGGGTTTGGTGGGAATACAGATGTACCTTCTTTTGGAGAAAGTTATTCGCCGACATATTATCATAAATACTTTGAAAATTTCTCAAAGGTCAAATTCGTAAGCTTTTTTGATGTTGCAAATCTGGTTAGAGAGAGAATTGATGAAGATATAAAGAAATTTGAAAAACAAATTGAAAAGACATCTATAGAATATGCTGATTTTGGTAAAGACTTTAATAAAACAATGAAAAGATATACCGACCTTAATAATAAAATTTTTGAGGGGCATAGGTATTATTATTTCAGAGATTATGATGAAGATGCAGATTTGTTCAAGGATATGAGACCTTTATTAGAAAATCACAATCTTATATTTGCAAAACAAAATGGAGAGGATATTGGCTTTATACTTTGGTATCCCGATTATAACGAGCTTGTGCCTGTTGGAAAAGGTGCCTCCATTATGACCTTTATTAAATATAAGCTATTGGCTAAAAGACCCAAAACAGCAAAAGTTGTAGAAATAGCTGTTTTACCTAAATACCGACAATTTGGTGTAGCTTTGTCTCTTTTTGATGCAGCAATAAAAGAAACATCCAAAAACACAAATAAGATAATGAGCAGTTGGATTTTAGATGAAAATATAAAATCTAAATCGCTAACAAGCCGGTACACAAAGCAGCACTACAAGGAGTATTTTACCTATGAAAAAGAAATTTGAAGGAATGGAAATTTCTCTTCCTAATAATGAATGGGATGAAAAAGTATATGCAAATCGTTGGCTTTCAAGTAATATTATACTATCTGCCCTCACAAAAGAACACAAGGTTAAGGCAGTAATTCATCCGTCCTACTGCGCCTGCGAATATAAGATGAAATTGAATCTGTTTACCTTCGGTAAAATTAAAGTGCAGCTTCCGTTTATAGTTATAGCTCCTCCTGCTTCGGTTGATTGCAAGGGATATATTGGTAACGTGCAAGAGATGATTGATGATTATAAAAAGAAAAAAGGTTTGTTTTTAATACTTAATCTTGAGAAAGAGGACACACTAAATATTCATGAAAACTCTACAGCGGTTGGGAAAACTCTTTCAAGCTGTATTTTCTTGAACACATTTGAGAATTTTGAAGATTATCTGACAAAGCTTCGCAGTTCCTACAGAAGAAGAATTAAAACAGCACTGGAAAAAGGACAAAACTTAAAATCTTTGCGAATTAACAATTCGGATTTCAATAATGAGATTTATGAGCTATATCTCCAAGTTTTAAAGCACAGTCAATTCCCGCTTGAAACATTGCCTATAACCTTTTTTCAATTATCAAATTGCAATATTGATGTTTTTTATAATGAGAAAAAACCTGTTGCTTTTGTAATGTATTACATAAATAATACTTTCATGAGCTTTGTTTTAGGTGGAATGAATTATAATTTCAGAGATACTTTTGACCTTTATTATAATATGCTGTTGCATATGCTAAAGATAGGAATAGAAAATAAAGTAAATACCATTGATTTCGGGCAGACGGCCGAAAATACAAAGTGCAGGTTGGGTTGCGAAATTGAAGAAAGGTATATGGCAGCTTTTAGCGGAAGTAGATTTATAACAAAACTTTTATGTCGATTTGCGTATCTTTTGGAGTATAATCAAGAAATTATAAAAAATAATGTTTTCAAATAAATATGATCAAATACTGAACTATTATTACTTGTAATTGACGGTACAATAGGATTTAAAATAGGATAAAAAGATAACAGAAGATTAGGTTCTGTTGCAAAAATAAATTGCATGGATATAATTGGATCATTAATTTACTAATTGAGGTATTAGAATGCAGGTCATTTTCTACAACAGAACCAAGTTTCACCACCAAACAGTATGTTCTTTTACTCCTACATCCAGCATGTTCCTAACTTCAATAGGATCAGGAGATTTTATGGAATACATCAGACTTCTTAGACTTATCACGTTATTCTCCTCTCTCTTAAAGATGCCAAATGGTTCTACAACTCCTGCAACTGTTCTTATTGACCAGTATGAGAGAAATTGTGCATGCTCTTGAACAGAAACGTTAAGTAATCTGCACAACTCAACAAAAGTATTCCAAACAGAAGGAAGCCCAATCGTATTGTATACTTCCATCTTCCTTTTAAGTGCCCTGACTTGAAAACATGTATAAAACTTTCGGAAATCCTCATCGTTGGGGGCCCTTTCAGTTTCTATACGTCCAACCAGTCTATATGGAGGATATGATTCTATGGAACTTACAGTAGAGTAAGAATCGACTGCACCATAAGGGTTTAAAATTACGTTTAGGCTCGTTTCACCTATTCCCACAACCTCAGTCTCTGGAGATGTTCCTACCTTATATCCGTACCATCCAAAGTAATAATTCTCCGGATTTGTCTCCTCAGCATTAAATGGACCATAGTAACGCAATCTTCCAACTTCATTCTCTGGAGGGCAAATTATTAATATACCTTCTATCATTTTTGCATGGATTTCCCACATAGCTCTGGTAAGATCCACAATCTCATCCCAGTGAATAGACACGAAAGATTCGGGTTCTAATGCCTTTAAGACCGTCAAGTAGTTTGCAGTCGCCTCAATTAGAATAGGTAAAGAATAACGGTAATCCCAGGTGGGATCCGGGGGGGTTAATTCTAAATCATATGCAGGAATTGGATATCCGTTTCCATCCAGATCACCACCGTAGAGAAAAATATGCAGTATAAGATCAGGACTTTTCAAGCGCCTGAAACTGGAGTCATCACGTAGTTTGAAAACAGCGCTGTTACCCATAGCATAAGCATACTGTATGTCATAGTTTTCTGGGTTAGTTAAGTAATGTGCTGCAATATTAGCAGCCGAACGGCATTCTATCTTGTAATTGGTCAACATTCTAATTCTTTCAAGTTCATCATGTTGGCTCATTTCTTCAATAACCGATCCAATAAGCTCATTAATATCATTTATTAATTCAAAGAGACAATTCTGTAGCGTATTGTCTTCTTCAGAAGAGAGCAGCCCGAGCAATCCTGCAGCAGCCTGCACAGTTGAAAAAATTGATACACAGCTTGATACAGCGCTAAAAATGTTTTCTGCTGTTTCAATAGCTTTCGTATTCTCAAAGTTCACTTTTTTTAGTAAATCGGCAACTGAACCCATGTTGCACCTCCTTTCAAGTGAAATAAACTAATTAGCCTTATTTTCCTTCAGTTTTGCCTCCAACTGTGTAACCTTATTTTGGAGCTTCATCACAGTATTTTGAAGATCCCGGACTGTCTTTACCAACTCAAAGCGTGCTTCATAGGGACCTGCGTAATTGGATTCAGTTCGTTTCACTATGATTTCATTTCCGGCGAAGGTTATACTTTCAGAGGTACCTCTACGAATTTCCAGCTTACCATTGGAGACGTTTACATTTTCAGCAATATCTATAGAAGCTCCATTAGATGTAACTTTAATTACATTCTCTCCCAGTTTAAGCTTCCCAGACGGAAAACTGACTTCTCCATTGATTTTTACACCACCTGTATAGTCATTTAGGTAGTTGAGCGTCAAATTATCATCTGTGTCATGGACTAAAGCCCTTCTTTGACCTTCTATTCGCTTTCCATTATTATCAAGTGGATGCCGTTCAATACAGTCTAAAATAATGTCAGTTCCTTTACAGTTGAGAACTCTCGCTTTAACAGTTATGCTATCTGCATGCTCAGTAGCTGAAGGATTACCTTCAAGCAAATCTACAGCCTTGATTTTTACTCCTCTGGGATAATCATGCCCATAATTAATTACAAGACTGTCATCAAAATCATGTACTAAAGCCCTTCTTTGTCCGGCTATTCGATTGCCGTTTGCATCAAATGCATGCCTCTCCTTGCAATCCAGTTGGATATCCGTTCCCTGGCAATTCAATACTCTTGCCTGTACAGTTATACCATCCTTATGTTCAGGGTTTCTTGGGTCTCCTTCAAGCTTATTAACTGCTCTGATTGTGACGCCTCCCGGATAATCTTGATCGTAATTGATGGTAAGTCCGTCCTGCTGGTCATGAACCAATGCCCGCCTGAGTTTTGATTGATCCTTGTCAATCCTTCTGTCGTAATTGTCGAGATTAAAATCACATGTTTCAGACTTTAGTGTTGCACCTTTGATAATAACCACTTCGTTGTCCAAACGAATATCACTTTCTGCCATAACTTCAATCCCCCTTTTGATATTAATTAATAGTTATTTGCGAAATGCTATAACGCTTGAATTTACTGCATTTCAAATTGATATTTTTATTGTTTTCCCCCTCTGCTTCTAGTAAAATATAGGTATCTAATCCAATTTTAAACAAGAGAAGGGGAAAACAAATGGTAAAACTTTATAAACAAATTTCTTTTGCTGACACATTCGAAGAATGTAAAGATGTTTTTCAAAATAATAAGCCAAAATTTCTTAAGCTACTCTCACAACATCTTGATTTATCTTCGCTTATACCACAGGATTTTTATTGGTCTTACCACAAAACTCTAGGGAGAGACCGTAAATATTCACTCTCTTCAATGCTTTCAGCATTAGTTCTGCAGAAAATTCTTGGCATTCCTACAGTTTCGCTACTCATTATTTTTCTTAATTTATGCCATGAAGCCCGTGAATTCTGTGGCCTTCCAGACGTCCCTCATAACTCTCAGTTTACACGGTTCAAACAAGATTTCGTTATTTACCTGGAAAACTTCTTTAACCACCTTGTAGATATTACAGAACCTATTTGCCAGGAAATTAACACTACTCTTGCATCCACTATCGCTTATGATACTTCAGGTATTGAAACCTTTGTAACTGAGAATAACCCAAAGTTCATAAATTCTATCATAAAAAAACTCAAGGCTTTCTACAAGGACAAGCCTGATGTCGATGTATATAAAATGGCTTATAGCCTTATGCCTTCTTCAGCCTCTGCAAACAAAGAAATCAAGCAACTCTACATAAACGGCTACTTCTGCTATGTCTACAAGTTTGGCATTATCACCAACGGCCTCGGCATTCCAAGACATATTGCCTTTTTGGATAGTGACTTCAAAAAAAAACATCCTGAAATGCACATTGTGAAAAAATCGGATCCTCCAGGCGAAGAAAAATATATTAGTGATTCCAAATCCCTTAAACCAGTATTTGCAGACTTATTTTAGTATTTTTTTCCATTTTAACCCAAGCACTTTCCTTGGTGATTCAATTTTTGATACGTGCGATACCTACACATTGCTCTTATATTTTCTTAACATTCAAAGGGGCTATAATAAAAAAAAATTCCAGAAATCAAAACCCTAATCTTCCGCGTATTAAATACAATGATGATGGTTGGCCACTTTGCTCCAAAGATTCTTCTGTACCAATGAAACCAAATGGCTGGAGCCGAGAAGAAGGAAGAATCGAAAGATTCAAATGGCGGTGCCCACAGGCAAAACTAATTAAAGGTAAATGGGTTACTTCTTGTGATAACCCCTGTAATGGCAAGCCTTGCGGTCGTGTAACCTTCACATCTCCTGCCATGGATAAACGCATGTATCCAGGTGTGATTAGAGGCTCTGACGAATGGATTTCTGACTACAAAATTAGGACTGTAGTAGAAAAAAACATTCAATACCTTAAGGAGCCTATGGCCTGTGGTAATCTTAAAACAAGAGACAACCTAACTATTAAAGCAGATTTATATCTCGCAGGTATCACACAACTAATTACTGTAATACTTGCAGATAAAATTCATGAGCACAAGTATATACGTAGTTTAAAACCTTTAATCGCTTGATTTACTAACTTACTCTTGAAACTTATGTCTTATACATAAGCTTATTTGTGCTGTAATTTCATCAACAAGGTTCTGGTTTTTCAGTCAAATCACTAACATATATCCCTCTTAAGTTATCAAAGTCCATTTTACATCTCTTCTAACTTTTTACATCTGATTTTTTAAGTCATTTTGCAAATGCCTAATAGTTATAGTATTAATAAATTAAATTAGTTTTTTGTAATACACCCGAATCTTTAAATTTAAAGGGTACCAAGGTACTGATTACATTGTTTTCTTCCAATGATTAGCATATAAACACAGATGACAA
>NZ_JH556653.1:1526191-1612929 GCF_000179595.2 Acetivibrio cellulolyticus CD2
TACATCTCTTCTAACTTTTTACATCTGATTTTTTAAGTCATTTTGCAAATGCCTAATATTAATTAAAGTAGAACCATATATAAAAGCACTAAATGTAATAATTTTACTATACCATACCTTAGTAATTATGTCACTAAAAGGGATTAAGTTTTACTATTTTAATATAATATTATGTAAAAGGGATGTTGCATTCGCAACACCCCTTTAAAACAGCTAGTTATTGTGTTAATAAAGTTTACAGCACATAAATACGTTTATTTCACAGTAAAGTTAGTTGGTGCTGTATTTGTTCCGCTAAATGAAATATTAAATCCAAAAGATACTGATCCACCTGCGGGAATTGAAGCATTATAACTTTCGCCATTGATTGTCATAGAAGTACCGCTCTGATTATATTTACAATTCCATCCATTTGTTATTTTCTGATCACCTGAATAATTAAAGTTAAGCGTCCAGTTGTTGAGTGGTGAAGAACTGTTATTTTTTATAGTGATACTTACTGTAGCTCCACTGTTCCATGCATTTTGGCTGTAGCTCACTGAATAATCTCCAGATGAAGCTGGTGTTGGTGTAGAAACTGGTGTTGATGTTACTGGTGTTGTTATTGGTGTTGATACTGTTCCTCCACCGTTTATTGATCCTTGGATTAATGTTGTAGATACAGTATTAAGGTTTTTGTCACCAAATGTTGCACCACTTATACTTACAGTAGTAGCTGAAGAATTTAATACTTTAAATGTAAGATTTGTAAATACTCCATTGTTACTTATATACTCTCTTGACATTGTATAATCGAGGAATAATACCTTTATTTTACCAACCGCCTCTTTATTTATAGCGAAGTTTGTAGCAGCATTTGTAACTATGCTTCCAGCTGCTCCACTAACATATTCAAGCTTACTTGAATCATACGTGATTGTCATGTCTGCAGTGCTGATTCCGCTTGAAGGCACATTTGCAAATCTTATAGGTACTTCTATTGTCGTTCCATAGCCACCTGATACTGAGTCTACACTAACAGTGAATCCAGTTCCCATTACTGGTGTCTTTACAGGTGTTACTACTGTCGAAGTCTTTGTTGGTGTTACTACTGTTGAAGTCTTTGTTGGTGTTACTACAGGTGTTGAAGTCCCTGAACCTACTGATGTTGAATTAACAGTAAAATTGGTCGGCACTGAATTCTTTCCGGTAAATGAAATACCAAACCCAAATGATACTGATCCACCTGCAGGAATAGCAGCATTATAATTTAGATTGCTAAATGTCACGGAATTACCACTTTGCGAATAACTTGCACTCCATGCATTTGTTATCTTCTGGTCACCTGAGTAATTGAAACTAACTGTCCAGCCATTTACTGGTGAAGATCCGTTATTTTTTATACTTATACTTACAGTAGCTCCACTATTCCATTCATCTTGGCTATAGCTAACTGAAAAATTTCCAGATGAAGTAGCTGGCGTTGGTGTTGTACGCACTGGTGTTGTTTGCGTCGGTGTTGTACGCACTGGTGTTGATACTGTTCCACCACCATTTACTGTAATTGTTCCTGAGTTAAATTTTGCTGATACACTATTTAGATTTTTATCTCCGAATGTTGCACCACTTATACTTACAGTTGAAGTTCCTGAACTTAATGCTTTAAATGTAATATTTGCAAATACTCCACTCTGGCTTATGTATCCATTTGACATTGTATAGTCAAGAAATAATGCTTTTACTTTACCGTCTGACTCTTTGTTTATTCCAAAGTTTGTAGAAGCGTTTGTAACTATGCTTCCTGCTTCTCCACTTACATATTCCAACTTACTTGAATCATACATGATTGTCATATCTGCTGTACTGATTCCACTTGAAGGAATATTTGCAAAACTTACAGGTACTACTATTGTCGATCCATTGTTACCTGATACTGAATCTACACTTACTGTAAATCCACTTCCAACTACAACAGGTGTTGATGTTGCTAAAGTCTTTGTTGGTGTTGATACTGCTAAAGTCTTTGTTGGTGTTGATACTGCTAAAGTCTTTGTTGGTGTTGATACTGTTGAAGTATTAACAGGTGTTGATACTGTTCCACCACCATTTATTGTTCCTGAATTTAATGTAGAAGATATTGTACTGAGATTTTTGTCTCCAAATGTTGCGCCACTTATACTTACAGTTGTAGCTCCAGAGCCTAACACTTTAAACGTAAGGTTTAAAAATACTCCACTCTGGCTTATGTATCCATTTGACATTGTATAGTCAAGGAATAATGCTTTTATTTTACCGTCTGACTCTTTGTTTATTCCAAAGTTTGTAGAAGCGTTTGTAACTATGCTTCCTGCTTCTCCTTTTACATATTCCAACTTACTTGAATCATACGTGATTGTCATATCTGCTGTACTGATTCCGTTTGAAGGAACATTTGCAAAGTTTACAGGTACTACTATTGTCGCCCCATTTTCACCTGACGCTGAACCTACACTAACTGTAAATCCAGTTGCTGCCTCCGTTCTTTCCACTTGTATCATCATGCATAAAATAAATGCACATAATACTAGGGAAATAACCTTTTTGATTTTTGACATGTACATAAAACATCCTCCTCAAAATAATTAAAATATATATCTCTAAAACCCACTAGCATAATGGGTTCAGAATATACTCACATACCTTTTCATCAACTTAATCTCTATAATTTACCATTTCATTAACCAAGTCGCATACTATTCTCTTATTTTTCATATAAATAAAGTTGATTATTATAATGTCTAAAAATAATGGTATAAGAAACATATATTTGTTAATAGTTTTTGTAATTAAATTTAAGAGCACCACGTTATATGCTATTTTGATATGCTATGTCGAAGTCTAATATTTTTTGAAGCGATAGTTAATGGATACAATGAATTAAATATAGTCAAATCTGAATGATATTTTCAATTTGACAGTCTATATAGAAATTTAATCCTCCTAACTATAAAATAATATTACCACAGTTCTTCTTAAATTCATATTATCTATGCGAAAAAAAGAAAAATTTTGAGGGGTATGTTTACAGTTATTTTGATTTGATAAGCTGTATGCGCTATTGACACTAAATTTCATCAAAGATATAATATTAATTATGGTAGTAAAAAATCCCAATAAATTCAATAGCATCTTATAACCTCTAAATCTTTTATTAATCATCAACGGTTATAAAAAAACTAAATATACAATACTGATATGGAGTGTGATTTATTTGAAAGGTCTAAAATTCACCAGAAAGTTTCTTGCTGTTTTTGTTTTACTTGTCTATGTAGTGATGATTCAACCAATGAGTGCTTTTTCAAGTGATTATTCAAGTATAATCAGCAGCAGGCTAAAAAACGCAATCGTTTTATGTATTGGCACACCTAAAGCATACGTAAATAATGTTGAAACGGTTATCGATAATCAGAACACTGACATAATGCCAGTAATTGTTAATGGTAGATCATTAGTACCAGTTCGTTTTATATCAGAAAAACTTGGCGCACAAATAAACTGGAATGCATCAACTTCGACAGCAACTATTCTTTATGGCGATCAAACTGCTTCTATCACTTTGAACAGCAGCAAATTTTCATTGAATAACAGCACTTATAACCTGGATGCACCTGCCAGTAGTATTGGGGGGAGATTATACCTTCCCTTAAGAACAATGGTTGAAAAAATAATGAATAAGAATATTCTTTATTACGATGGTGTTATAATTGTTAGTGATGTTAAGGATTTATTTAACATTAATGCTGAAAAAGAAATGCTGAAACAAGTAAAGTATCTATTTTATGAAACAATTTTAGAAAGTAGAGTTATATGTAATAATAGATTAAAGCTCGATATTCCAGTTGCTTTTTCTAATGCTACAATACCACCTAGTACAGATAAATCTACTGTCATAGATGTATTATGGCAAAACAATATTGATGGTTCAATAATTCAAGTTATACATACGGATGTTTCAATAACCAATAAACAGGTAGGTCAATACAAGAATGAGATTTTAAATAATATCATAGCGTCGTTGAATGAAAACTTTGAAAGCACAAAATGGATTGAAAATAAACTTTATAGCGTCAATGGAATCAACGTCTTGAGAAGTGATGGGATTATAAAAAGTCCTGACAATGATATTCCATTATATATGTCAAATGCTTACTTTTCTTTGGGTGGCAAAGAATATTCAGTGATGTTTATGTGCGATAGTAACGAAATCTATTTATGGAAGAATGCCTTAAACAGAATGATAAATAGCATAAGGATTGGAAAATTTACTCCATCAGCTGCATCCTCTAATGAAATACATCCTCCTCTTTTAATTCCAGGCGATTCAAGTCAAACGAATGGAGTACCATCTTCGACACCATCTCCTGAAATAAATGGTATTGCTTTAGATTTGAAGCCGGATAATAGTAAGCAAAGTGCTGAATTCAACAGATCAACAATTAACCCTGAAAAGCCAATAATATATATAACAGCTAAAAATAGTAAGACACTTTATTCAATCAATTATCAGACAAAGGAAGTTTTATATAAAACCTTTGAGAAGACCCCAGAAGCTTTACGGTATTATAACAACAAACTGTATGTTAGTTTAACCCAGGGACATCAGAGTAATGGTGGAAAAGCAGGTGATATAGCAGCTGTGGACCCAAATACACTTAACGTTTTAGATACTTATTATCTGGATTTCGACCCATTTGACTTTGTGGTAGGGCATGATGGTTTGCTTTATATAACAGGCGGATCAGATCAATGGACAGATTTGAAAAGTTATGATACATCTACAAAAACTATGGGTAATAATTCTTCAATCCGAATGGGATCTTATATTGAACTTCATCCTGTTTACGATCGACTATATACTATTGATACAAACGTTTCACCAATAGATTATAAGATGTATGATTATACAGACGGTGTATTTACAAATAGCTATGATTCACCATACCATGGTGATTATAAAATGTCTCCTTATTTTAAAATCTCTCCTGACGGCAAATATTTGTTTAACTCAGCAGGGACAATCTTTTCATCAAATGTCTCAAAGGATCAGGATGTTAAATTTGTGTATAATCTTGGGAAGACGTTTAGCGATATCGAGTTCAATCTTGATACGAATAATTTCTATACTGCAAGCGGGTCTACAATTACAGCCTATGACTATGGTACATTCAGTGCTGCAAAGACTTATACCACTACAGGAAGTATTCAAAGAATGTTCTTGCGTGATGGAGCTTTTTACTGTGTTTCAATATCAGATAGCATCAAAAACCGTTGTTATATTGAAAAGGTAGATGCGAACATAACTGACACAGCAACAGTCTCGCCTGTAAAAACATCTGCTTCCAACTCAATTAAATTTACTGGCGCAATTAACAATGCTATTTATGATAAGGTAAGGAATAAGATATATGCTATTGATAGTGCATTAAATAATCTTTTTATCGTTGATAACAACTCATACACGATTGAATCCACTATCAAATTATTGTATAAGCCATCAAATCTGACGCTTTCAGAAGATAACTCTAAAATATACATTGCAAATCTTGATAAAGATACCTTGATTACTGAGGTTGACATTGACAATAAAAAGATTACAAGGAACTTAAGTTACTCAAATAATTATTATGATGACAACTCTAACCTGAAAATCAAAACATCCGGAGATAAGTTGTTTGTGACCTCTGGTGAGTGGTCTCCAAAGTTATTGGTTTTCGATACTGCATCATTTACAGAATCCAAATTAAGTAAAATGATTGAGTCCGTTGGTGATTTCTACATTAGTAAAGATGGAAGAACGATTTATACTTGGTACCAGTTTGGCTGGTCATCAGGAAATGCAGGAAGTAATATCTTTAAATATAATATTAATGGAGATACTATAACCAAAGAAGCTCAGACTAATTTTTCATATAGTGATTTTAGTCGTGATCCATTGGATACACCTATATTAGTTCTCGAAGATAAGGGAATCGTTATATGTAAAACAAAAGTGTTTTCCACTAGTACATTACAAAGTACAGGTGTAATGACTTTTGATGAGAACATATATATGGTTAACCCTGATAGTACGCAAGCAATAGGTAAAACAAAAGTCTATAATATTGGTACTCGTTCAGTAGAGGCCCAACTGACAAAATCACAGTGCACACCGTTGTTTTATGACAATCAAGGGATATTGAACGCTCTGTCGGGAAACTCCTTGGTTAGAAATGTTTTGCAATAATTCAGTTAAAAGTATACACAGGGACGGTTCTTACGTCTTTTTCATAACTTTAGTAACGTAAAGAACCGCCCCACAAATAAATCCATATACGCAAAAAAAACAATTAACTTTTAGCCTTACCTTGGGATAGACGTTCTAAAAATTTAGTAACACCCATTCCATGCACTTCCTTCAGTTGAGTTACTGCCTCAGTGAGATTTGCAAGATTTGAAGCCTCATTTTGGGTCTTTTCCAAACCTTCATTTAAAACTTCACTTATCCTACCTAGTTTCTCGCTAAATTCGCCAAGCATCAGAACCGCTTGACCAATTTTGTCATCTCCTTTGACAAGTTTATTTTTACTATATACACTTTTGATTTCCTGCCAACGAAGCGCTTCCTGTTCACTCAGGCAGCCTACAATTTCTTTCCATTTGAGCATATTTGCCTCTGAACTAGTTGCTAAGGTTTGGGCATCATTTTCGTAAGTGCCCGCAATCAAATTATTGAGCTCATCGTCGTTCATGACAGGCAGTATCTTTTCAGAAATCTTGTTCATATTCCTATAAGATCCCTGAAGTTTGAAAGCCGGCTCATTCCTGTATTCATCGGCCTGAGCGGCAGAACGGATATATTCCATGTTTATTTTCAGTACAATGTCTCGGACCTTTAACAGCTTTTTAATTACCAGCACAAACTCATTTATCTCTTCTGCTGTATAGTTTCCTTCAAAATCCAACCCTTCCCTCTGGCCATTTCTTGCAATTTCTATAAGGGTATAAACATCCTTTTGACTCTTTGTGGCAAGCTTGCTCAAAACAGGATTTGAAGTCAGGCTGTTTTCAATGTAGCTTAGCATAAACGCCTCTTCATTTTCTCTTAACATGTCTCCGAGATTATAGACGTCAGCTCTGTTTGCCAACATATCCGGAATCTGAAACTTAGAGCCACTCTCAGTATAAGGATTTCCTGCCATCACGACAGCAACCTTTTTTCCTCTAAGATCATAGGTCTGGCCAACACCTTTGTATACACCTTCAATTCTGCGCTGTCCATCACAAAGCGGAATAAACTTCTGCAAAAATTCTGGATTACAGTGCTGTATATCGTCAATATAGATCATTACATTGTTACCCATCTTGAAAGCCAGGTTCAGTTTCTTAATTTCTTCTTTTGCACCAGTACTCCTTGCTAACGCAGGATCAAGGGAAGTAACTTCATTTCCGATTGCCGGACCGTTTATTTTAACCATGGTTATACCAAGCCTGCTTGCAATGTACTCCATAAGGGTTGTCTTTCCATAACCGGGAGGAGATATAAGCAAAAGCATTCCCATCAAATCGGTTCTCTTGTCCTCTCCTGCTACCCCAATCTGCTTTGCGAGGTTATCTCCAATAAGAGGCAGATATACCTTATCTATAAGCATATTTCTTACAAATGAAGACAGAATATCTGATTTGAATTCATCCAGCTTAAGTTCATTTCTACAGCTTTGTGTAAGCTCTTTTTTAAGCTCCTGAAACTCATTGAAATCCTTGACGATAGTTGCATCATACTCTCTCAAGTTTTCCAAAAATCCGGTGTAGGAAAACGCATATTTTCCTTCCTTAATTATTGGATGATTGCCCACAAGCCCTGATACTTCAGCCTTTGTCCAGGCCTGTATTACACTGCTTGAGTTATAACTATTTAAAATCAACATGATTATTACTTCATAAACCGCATCGTATCCGTATACCATACCCGATTCCTTAAAAAATGCGTACAACCACTCTCGTACCAAGTAGAACAAACCTTCCAGATCGTTTTCGATAATTTTCATTGATTCATTGAAATGCTCCAATGCCTTCTTTTCTTTAAGATAAGTCATAAAAACCTTATAAACTTCTTCCGCTTCAAGGCTTATTACAAACATATCTCCCCTCATTAATTCCCTGCAAAGGTAGGTCGAAGCTTCATCTATAAGACCTTTATCAATAAATGAAACCTCCAGAAAAGCTTCCTCCATTGAAGACCTTACCTCAGGAATATATGCACTTAAGTCAGGCTCAGCCTTAAAGAATTTTGACACTTTTGCCAGCTCTTTTAAACGGGTGCCGAATTTTTCTTTTACCGATCCCCCAAAACGTACCCAGAAGAGTTGAGCCATTGCTCTAGCCTTCGCATTAAAAATCAGAAGGTCTATATTCTTGTGTAAACTTATTAGAGTCCCAAGTATATTCCGGCAGTCCAAATCATGTACACCTTTGGTGTATGCTTCCTGATACCTTGGTTCCATAAACTTCTGTATAAACGGCAGCAGCTGCTCATCAGAGTAAGAAGAGAGTTCCTCAACTGAAGTTCCTTCTCTGTTTAAGGCAGCCTCAAATATCTTATACGCCAGATACTGGGCGCGGTATACAGCATTATTCTCGGATACCAAGCTCTGATCCCATACATGACGGAATTTATCCAGCCTCTCGTCGGCCACTTTATCCCAGAAATCTGTTCCTGAAATGTGGAAATAGAGTTCTCCATCCTTCTGAACTACGGAAAGATCAAGTTTCTGTGTATTTACAGAGAAATACCTGTTTCCGAATTTTATTACATTTTTCCCTCCAACAAAGAGATCCTGCTTATCCTTGAGCTGTCGTACAGCTTCTTCCTTAATTGTCTTAAGCCTTCCCTGTATTTCGTCGGCTTTAACAGTATCCCCAAGTGCCTCAAGCTGATCAACTGTATCTCTTACCTTCTCAATCATTATATCCGATGCAAAGTAGCCGTTTATCTCGTTGATTGTGGAAAAGCTCTTAAGTCTGTTTGCAATCCCGTTTAACACACGGTCAGAGGCATTTACAAGGGCTGTTACTTTTTTGCTCCGGTTTTCCAAAAGCACCTGTTTCCTTGCTTCAAAAGCGTTATACAGCTCTTCACGTTTTTCAGATAATTTGATGACATAATCATCAAAATCTGCAAACTTTCCTTCAAGGTCCTCAATTTGGACCATTACTTTACTTAAGTATTCTTCACACTTTTCGGTAGTATCGGCAATATCGAGGTAATTTACTACCGCCTGGTCTAATAGCTTCATCTGGGAATTGAACTGTGCTGTTCCCTCAACACTCGCCAATTCTCCCATGCGGGTTTTGAGCTTCGCCTTTGCCTGATTCAACTGCGAGTATATTGAGGATATATTTTCTATAATTTCTGTTGTTTTTGTAGGGTCTTCAATTTTAAAGTTGCTAACAATATCAATGAGCATTTCAAGGTCTAAAGAAGTCTTTGCCATATCCTCAGAAAGTTCTTTCCCCACTGATGACTTATCAATCCCGCCAATTTTCTGTTGGTGCTCTGTAACCCTATCTATATATGGTTTTAACCCTTCCGGCTTCAAAAGAAATTCTACACACTTCTGTGAGAACAACTCATTCTTTTCTTTTACCTTTGCTTCTAACGATTCAATCAGAGGCACGTCTGTGTATCTAAGATCCCTAAGTGAAACAATCTCACCTCTGATATTTCTTACATTTGCTAAAACCGTTACATAGTCATCAACACTGTCGAAATTGCCATATTCTATGTCCTTTAAGAGTTTTTGTGTCTTTTCATCTACTGCGCTAATTTGTTCGGCTGTAGCCTTTCTAATCTTTGTAACCTTTTCAAATTCACCAACTGCAGAGGAAGCTGACTCTTTTACATTTGCAAGTACACTCCTTATATCAAAGGCTTCCTCTTTTGAAACCCAGAAGTAAGAGTCCATTATATGAGTTGATTCCTTTACGATATCGTGATAGATATCCTGATATCCCTCACCTTTTTGAATCAGATTGTACAAAAGTCTGCAATCTGCCATACAGCGAACTATATCCTTATTGCCAATTTTATAAAGAATTGAGTCATCCTTTGTCTCTACTACATAATTCTTACTTACATAAGGAGTCTGCCAGATTTGAACCATATGGTTCTTTCTAGGCTCATCAGCAGCCTTAAAGACTACCATTTCACCGTTGTCAAAATGGCAAAAGCCACTGCAAACAATAGGGGTTTCTAAAGTTTGGTCAATCAGGTTATAGGAATAAACCAGGTACGTTCCAGTATCCATATTGTAGAAAAAGAATTGATAGTCCTCACCGTTAGGAGCTTCATCCTTCTGTTCGAAAATGCAATTATCCACGGGGACATCAAATAGTTTATATTCACCACTCTTTAAATAATAACCTTTGGGGAAAATAAGTCCATGATCATCCGGCAGAAGCATACAGGCTTCCTTTATATCGTCAATTCGTACAGCACTTTTGAGCTTTTCGTTAAAAATAAAATATCTGAATTCGTTTTCTTTGTAAGGCTTGATTTTGAGCAAAATAATATTTCCCAGAATTGTATAATAAATTTCTGCATCATCCAACGTCTGGTCTTTGTCCTCTACAGCCTCAGAGTAAATGCCCTTACCGGTATCGGTGTTATCCTCTACCTTTATAGTAAGGTCACCGCTTACAGTCTCTACAAACACTCTATCCTGAATTGAAACATGGGGAAAGAGTCCATCCCTTTGATCCTCTCTTCTCACCCTGCTCCAATCAAATTCGCATTTTTTTTGGAATTTTACTTCATGATCGCTCCTGTTATCAATATACGTTATCTTACCTTCCTCAACCAGCCATTTGAATACCTTTATATCCTGAGCACTTTTACCGGTCTGAAATATCATATAAAGGTTAGGCTCAATCAACGTAAACTTGGTAAAAAAAGTATTTTTATAATATGTATACAATTCGCTGAAATCAATTTGAAACTGCTTATCTTTAATGGGGTCAAGGGCAATCCTCTGGAAGGTATGATCTTTATACTCATACATGGCAAAAACATCCTCAAGCTCCACCTTTGCCTTAAGCCCCATATAGACATTATATCCGAATATAAAGGAAGTTCCCACGGGAACCATATCTCGTGGGACACAGTTATTGTCTGTGATAAGCCGTTCACTTCCAATAATCGTTGTATCAATCGATCCAAAAACTTTCTTTCTGGCATCATTCAGCTTTTCAAGACGCTCTTTGAGGTCATTACCATGTTTGAGCAACCGGTTTTTTATAACTTCATATGTCCCGTTTTCCAATCCCTCGGATTTTTGCACGGTTTGTTCGGTTTGTTCGCCTTTTTTGACTTCATCCACAGCCACTTACACCTCGTCTTTATTTATTGAAATAATATGCAAAGCTAATATTCAAAAAATCTGGGTACATTAAATGCACCCAGAGATTTTTATCAATTCTGCTTTTCTATAAATGCAGCAGATTCGCCTGCAAAGCCTGCTTTTTCTACAGTTTCCAAAAGTTTGGACAGTATAGGAATATCCTTTGAATCCGCCTGACGCATCATTTTATTTATGGCACCGGAAATAGTCAAATTCTTTAAATCCTCAGATGTCATATTAAACCTGGAAGTAAAGTTCTGTAATTGTGATTTGAAATACTCCGGATCACCTACAATAAATGTGTCTTTAATATCCTTGAGCACTTCACTGCTGTTTACCATGCGGTCAAATGATTTACCCTGTGATACTGAACCGATAATCTTGTCAAAGAACATAGTCTCTCCACCAACAATGTCAATCTTGGCAGTCTTAAGAGCTTCTCTGATAACTGAAGCCTGCGACTCGGCAATATCCTTCTGTATATTAATATTAGCAAGCTCGATTTGCTTTTCTTTTTCAAGTCTAAGCTTGAATTCTTCATGTGATCTTCCTGCTTCATCAAGCGCTTTCATGCTGTTTGCTTTTTCAGCGATACCTTCAGCTTCGGCACGGTATTTCTTGGACATAATATCAGCTTCAACTGTTCCTGCCTTTTCTTTTACTTCCACCTTTGCTTCCTCGCCTTTAGCTTCAGCTAACGATTTCATCTCTATAGCCTTTGCTTCAGCCTGAGCTGTAGTTTCTAAAACTTTTGCTTTTGAAGCGCCCTCTTTCTCGATAGCAACTGCCTTTGCTTCAATAACACGAGCCTCAGCAAGCCCTTTTGTTGCTTCCTGCAATACTTCCGCATCGACAAGAGTCTTTATTGCTTCCGATTCTTTTTCTGAGGACTTGAGTTTTGCTTCTGCCTCAATTATTCTTTGTTCTGCAAACTTTTCTGCTGACTGTCTTGCAGCTTCTGCAGTTCTTACTTCAAGAATCAACTTCTTATCAGCTTCCTCTTCAGCCTTTTTAACCGCTACAGCCTTAACACGCTCTGCCTCAGCAAATGCACGGGTATCCTTGATCTTTTCCTCTTCAATAACCACATCTTTTTCAACTGCCACTCTCTCTCGGATAACAGTCTGAATATTCTTCTTCTCTTCTTCTACAGATTTGAGTTTGTCTATTTCTGCAAGCTCAACCAGCTTTTCTTTTTCTGTCTTTTCAAGAAGACGTTTTCTATCAACACGTTCTGCTTCAACAACTTCAGTACTCTCTTTTGATTTTTGTGCAACTATAACCTGTCTTTGTTTGTTTTCCTCAGCAATGGCAATCTCTTCTTCTGTTCTGATACGTGCCATTTCAGCTTTAAGACGTTCTTCCTGTGAAACCTTATCTGCTTCCGCCTGTTCCCTGGCTTTAATAATGGCAATTTCCCTGATCTGTTTTGCTTCTGCTTCCTGGTTCTGCTTTTCAAGCTCCAAAATAGCTTCTCTTGCTGTAATATCCTGTTGTTTAATCGTCTTTTGCTTGTCGCGCTCAATCTGGTTGGCAAGTACCAACTGTTTGGAAGTAAGCTCGGTTATCTTCTTTATACCTTCCGAATCCAATATATTATTGCTGTTCAGCTTGCTTATATCCGTCTGTTCAAGGTAATCAATCGCCGCGTCATCAAGTACATATCCATTTAGGTCTGTACCAATAATCTGAAGGATCTCAGCTTTGAATTTTTCCCTTTCTGTGTAGAGTTGTACAAAATCAAACTGCTTACCCACAGTTTTCAATGCCTCGGAAAACTTTGCATCAAAGAATTCCATCAATGTACCTGGTTCTGATGCCTTAGCGCATCCCAAAAGCTGTGCAACCTTAAGAACATCTTCCTTAGTCTGATTTACACGAACAAAAAATGCAACCCTTATATCTGCTCTCAAGTTATCTTTACAGATAAGTCCATCCTTACCTTCTCTGGCAATTTCTACCCTTTTAACGGAAATGTCCATAATCTCTGCCTGGTGCAGTATAGGAACAACCAGTATACCTCCAAAGGAAACCACCGGACCTCCGACACCATTTCGCACTACAACCTTACCCTGATCCACTTTGCGGTAGAACCTTGAAAACAAAGCAAGTATACCAAAAATAATAATAATACAGGCAACAACTACAACTACAATAATTTGTGTAATTTCAGACATGTTTTAACACACTCCTTCAAACTTTTTTATTATATAATAATCTTTTTCATGGTCTTTTTTTATAACAATTGCTTTATCGCCTTTGAAGAGAGTTTCACCCTCAGCATCAACCTTCACATTAATCCTAATTGAAGACCCTACTCTATCTATTTCAGCCTGTCCTAAACGTCCATAAGTAAGATCGCCCAAAAGTATACAAAGCTGTCCCTCAATTTTTTTCTCAGTATCCGTATCTTGCTTTAGTATACCTTTGAACACACCCTTTAACGGTTGTGTAACAGCTTTAGTAATAAATAAACTCAGCACTATATTGGGGATAATCAAAACAATATTCAGCCAACCCGTTGATACAAAAACACTTACAATCATGGATATGGTCCAGAAAGGAAGGCTAAAGATACTTAATACAAGCATAAAAGGCAGATCACCCGTATTAAAGAAAGCCAGAAAATCATAAAATGGATTGCTAATATCAACATCGAGATCAAAATCAAAAAAATCAATATCAAGTGCACCAATTATAACTATCAGCCAGTATAAAATAATTAATCCCAACAATGTAGTTGGAATAAGATTAACCCCTGTTACAGCTGTTTTAAGCAAGTTGACCATAACTTATCCCCTTCGCTCAGGAAATTTGCATTTTGAATTTTATTGTATTAGGCATAAAAATTTTTACAAATCAGACATTAAATCTATCCAAAAATGGCCTTATTTACACTTTTCTCTAATGTAAATATATAGTCAAATGTCGAATTTGTCAATATATTCTGGGTTCTAATTGGTTCTAATTAATTGCACTATTTAACTCCAAAAGGCTAAATATAAAAAAGAGCTTCTGCAAAAATGCGTCAGCTCTCTCGTTTTTTAATTAAAGCAAAATATCATCAGTTAAAATAAAATTGAATCGCTAATAAATTCACAATTTTAGCTTATACACTCTTTCGAATAGAACTTATAAGCTTAAAGCATTTATATCAGATCCTGGATATTATCCAATTTTATTACACCATTTTTTACTAACTCAATAAACTTTTCGGTTACGTCAGGGTCGAATTGAGTTCCTGAACCTTTTTGGAATTGAGCTATTACATCTTCAATCGGAAGTTTTTGTCTGTAAACTCTGTTTGTTGTCATTGCATCAAAGGCATCAGCAACAGCAAGGATTCTAGCAAGAAACGGAATATCATCTCCTTTTAGACCTTCAGGGTAGCCGGTGCCGTCTACTCGCTCATGATGGTACATAACTAAAGGAACAACATCCTTAAACATTGATAAAGCTGAGAGGATTTTTGCTCCGGTAAGAGGGTGCTTTTTTATTTCTCCAAATTCGTCAGTATTCAATTTTCTGTCAGTCAAAAGTATATCGTCAGTAGTGCCTATTTTGCCAATATCATGAAATGTTCCACCTACTCGCAATAAATTTAAATCATCCTCAGTTAGGTTTTTAAAGCATTTTCCTATTTCAACAGCATAAAGTCCAACTCTGTCAGAATGGCCTCTAGTATATTTGTCCTTAGCATCGACTGCAAGTCTCAGTGTATCTATTGTTTCCTTATACCTTGACTTTATAATTTCATAGGTTTTGTTAAGTTCATTGTTCTTTATGTTTAAAAGAGAATGTAAAAAGGCATTATTTATAGAATTAGCAGCTTGAACTGCAAATATTTCAAGTAAGCTAAGTTTTTGATCCTCGCAGTCTTCTATATAAATAACTCCAATAGATTCCCTTTTGTAATTCATCAGCGGTAAAAAGACGCCGTCTTCATATTTGGCAATTTGCTGGTTCATTCTTGCAGAACCTGCGTATATCATCTTTAAAGGAGTAAACAACGTGGAAAAGGTATCTAAATCTGTATTGAATTTTCCTATTCCTCTATAAAAGCTTTCTTGGGTGGTATTCGCTTCTCCAACAATATTATCTGCTAAAATAAAAGCATGTTGGCAATTGACAATCATAAGAAGACTTGCCAGAATTTCTTCAAGAATTACATCTATGGGCTGGAGTTGATATATTTTTGGTACAGTTTTTAAAATGTTATTAAGTCCTGCGCGGCTTGATTTAATTTCATTCATCATTAAAACGCTTTTATAAGCTGATTTTACAAGCAACAACAGTTGGCTTGGGTCATCAGACTTTGTACAATACCCCTGGATATCATTCTTTTCAAGAGTTTCCATAGGCGGTACACTTTCAGAATGCCCTGTCAAAAGTAAGATATATAAATCCTTATTAAACCCGCGGATAATTTCAACTACCTGCTTCGCATTAATGTCATTAAGCAGATAATCCAGAATCAGCAAGTCGAAACTATTCTCTTTTATTAGTTCAATAGCTTCATTATGATCTGTATAGCCGCTGAATTCATAGCCATCACGTTCAAGAATTACTTTGAGAGTTTTAATTATTCCCTGATCATCATCAATAGCAATTATTTTAAATCCTTCTTTCAAATTACTCAAAGTATTTCTTCTAACCTCAGAAAGTCTCATTCCTAAAACCTCCAATTTTTTATTAACCTCGTAATCATCTGATTCGACCTCTTTTGAACGAAGTGAAAGAGGCAAAAGCGCAGGTGCTCAAAGACCCGGAGCTTTTATTCCTTTGCTATATCTAATGGGGGTCAGAAATCTGTACTTTAACATAAAAGCTTGTACCTATTCCTTCTTGAGATTCAAACCACATATCGCCGTTAAACATTGCTTTTACTTTCGTGTATGACATGTACAATCCTATTCCGCTGCCATGTATTCCTTTTGTAGTAACCATTTCCTTAAATAATTTATCCTTTATTTCAGATGAGATACCCTTTCCATAGTCTCTAACAGTAAACAGGATGTAGTTATCCATTTCTTTTATTATTAGTTCAACTTTTCGATTGGCACTTTCAATATTTGTATCATCAATTTTTCCATATGACTGGATTGAATTTGATATAAGATTATTAAGTATTTGTACGAGAGTTCCAATATTCCCAGCTATCTTGTAATTTCTTTTTGACTCATTAATAATTTTCAAACTACATAAATTCGACTTTACTTCATACTTCATAAGAAATTCAACGTTAATAATTACTTCTTCCAGCAAGAAATTAGCCTTATTATGGCTGTCAGGATTAATTACCTGGTTTTTTATAGCAGTTAACGCATTATTGATGTAAGAAAGGTGGTTCTTAATGTCATTGATATTGCTAACCATCTCATTTGCTATTTCATGATGATCACTTTCCGTTACCATTGAGTTATCTATAGATTCGTTATATTCTTTTGTTAGATCCTCTAAGGATGTTAGACAGCCAGAGATAGACATAATTGGAGTTTTGAGATTATGAGAAATTCCTCCAATGAGATTACCTAAAGATGCAAGTCGATCTTTATCAGTAATCTGCTGCTGCTGTTCCTTGATTAGACTTAAATCCTTCTTATGCTGAGTAATATTTGTTAACATAATAATTGTACCTAGCTTATTGTTATTATAAATTATTGGAGTGATTTCTACTGTAAAGAATTCATCTTTTTCAGCTAAATTGTACTCAAATATATCAGACTCGCCTGTCAAACATACTTGTTCTATGCGCTGTCTAAATCCGTTCGAATTAATTGATTCTTTTTCAGCTATTTTTTCAAGGATATTATCTTTTCTCTTAAAATTAATGATGCCTTTAAGCATTTCTTTTATAGTGAGATTAAAATCAACGATGCGATATTCCAAGTCTATAACTATGAAGCCGTTAGAAATTCTATCAACTACAGTTTGCAGGGCTATTGGAATTACTCCTAAGAAATCGTATTTTAATATTGCTATATAAAAACATATAATTGAAAAGGAAAATGCTATTGGCGTTGCTAATTGCGTAGAGTCAAATAATTGCAAGGTAAACAGGATATTTACAATTAAGGGTATAAGAGTTCCTGTCAATAGTAACAGCGATTGCTTGGAAAAAATTCCTGAGTTTTTTACAGAGAAATACAATAAATAATATGATCCTAAAAAAATACAAGCATAAGAATATATTGAATGAATTATAAAATACTTTCCAAAGGTAACTTCATTACTTATAAATGAGTAGTTTGTAAAAAACAGCTTATGATAGTTATTTGTCAGCAAAATGATATAGGATATCATTGGAATGATGAACAAAAATAAATACTTGTAAGAATAATTTATTCTGTTTTTTGCAAAAGTTTTGCCTAAGAGAAGTGCCACTACAGGAAGAAAACAGGTGCCTATAAATGAAATATATACAGCAGCCATCAGCTTATAACCTCGGTAATAAGACCACGCGTTTAAGCCTGCTCCTATATTCCAGCTTATAAGTAAGGATACAAGTGAAATAAAAATATAATGTAGCTGCGATTTGGTTTTAATTCTAATCAGAAGCTGCAATAATAAGATAAAAAGCATTGCTGTTGTTATAATAAGAAGGACAACTTCAAAATTTATTTTTAACAAATCTGTCACCTAACTTTCAGGTAAATAAAATCAATGAATTTATATGGGAGAAAATAAATATGTGCCATTCGAAGATGAATTCCATAAAATGTATTTGCATGGTTATATAAAATATATCGGGAGTTTTATATAAAAGCTTAACTAGTGCTTCTTAACAATACAAATAGATGTTTTCTTCAAAAGTAATATAATGTATAATGCTTGGGTAGTAATTTTCTACCATATAAAAAATATGTACAAATAAGTAAATTTCAACAGCTTGTAAATGGCGAATAATATTTAACATTGCTTTTCCTTTTGTAAATTTTAGTATATAATACTTATTGTATTGTAATAAATTAGTAGCATTTCACTTGGTTTTTAAAATTTCCACCATGTACCAAATTAGGGACTTACCCTAAAGTTAAATATCTCTCGTTTTCGGTATACAAACTTAATAGATGCTAAGAAATACTTTCATTATTTTTTAACTTGAGCGAAGCAAAAGGAATAGATACAAATATAAACACTAATTTATCAAAAGGGAGGCATATGTATGAAAAGCAAAACACATGTGTACATGGCAAATTTAATTATTGAGGACCTGAAAAAAGGCGGATTAACCCTTCCCGAGGGAATAGGCTATTTTGTTCCTCCTGACGAAATAAAATCAGCCATACTGGAGTGTCCAAGTGAGTTTAGAGCAGGTTCTGCAGGACCTGATTTTTACCCGGATATTCAAATCGGACAGACAATAATTCATCCGAGAAACTCGGGTGAATGGCTTGGAATTATGTTTGATGAGTTTTCAAAAATTTGCCGTGAAGATCCTGAAAGAAAAAAAGCTTTGTCGTTTTTATTGGGCTTTATGATGCATTATTCAGCTGACCTTTATGGACATGAATATGTGAACAGATGGGCTCTTGGATGGTTCCCTGACATTAAAGAAGCACTTTCCGATGGTGAGAAAATGCTAAAGATAGTTCGGCACGTTTTGGTTGAAACTTATATGGACAATAAGGTCCCCAAAGACCAGAGTACTGATTTGAATTTTCCAAAAGGCTTTGTTTCAAGATGTTTTTTAAGTAGTGAAGCACTTGGCAGGTACCCGTCAAATACAGCAATGAAATATGCCGAAGAAATGAGAGAATACGCATTTAACAAGTCACAGGATAATACTGTTAATATGGTTGATATATTCAACTACTTTAAATCATGGCAACAGGATTTGGATAACGGGATAGATGCCTGGCTTGATACATGGCACAAAATAACAATTGATATGACAGCTAATGGCAGAAGTATCCAAGATGCAAAGAACGAACTAAGTTACTGGGTTTCCAACTATTTTGGATATATGACACCTGCGCCTGACAAGTTTGTGGATTTCGTGAAAGTACTGGATTCATTGAATATTTTTAAACCTGTTAAGGAATTAATCATTGAGGAAGCGAAAAAATTCCTTAATGATTTTGTAAAGGCAGCTACAGGAATTGATGTAGCTGATTCAATAGCAGAAATCAAGAAAATGTTTGAACAGCCGGAACTTTATCTAAATAACGGAATCCTTTATGCAGACAAAAATATAACTGAACAGCTTGACAAAGAATTTGGAAACTTTGGACAATCTTCAGATACATTGAATCAAAGCTTCTATGCTTTCAGCCAATGTATTAATATGGGCAAATTGTGCTTAATTGGACCTGAAAACTTAAATTCAATAATAGGAAACGCAAAAGGTCAGAAACTAGATGTATTTAAACCCTTATTATGCACAGGTTCAATAGATGCATTAAATATTACAATTAAAACGAAAAAGAACGACTGGCCATGGGACGGATATGGAACCGATGATAATATATATTTTGGAATAGCTCTAAAAAATGGCGAATATTTCGAATTGCTGCTTGATAAACCTGGATATAATGATTTTGAATCGGATGCTTGCGACACTTATTACTTTAAGTTGCCCAAACACGTCAATTATAGCGAGGTTGCCGAATTCAGATTGAGAAATGACCATATAGCAATCAAAGATGATTGGACTCCGGAATGGATGAGGGTATGTGATCAGTTTGGAAGAGAATTATGGGGCGGAGGTCTTAATCAAACCTTTACAGGAAAGGCACAATTAGCTCTTAGAGTTGATACAGCACAGCTTTCACAAAACAATCAACTTCAAATGGATCATAAAATAATTTCATTTTTGTACAGTCTTGATGGAGTTGGAAAAACTGATAATAATAATCCAACTCAATATAAACAGTGGACAGATGAAAATAATATTTTCTTTACAGATCCTGTCTTGAGAGAACAGGTATACAAAAAGCTGTTTGGGGATGGGAACCACTATACATATGTACCTAGAGCGTTCCATTTAGGATTCAGCAAAGGTGTTGATACTTTTGTAAATAATGAAAAAAGTGGCTTAACCGTAGTATTATCCGCTGCTGGTAATGATGATTGTACCTATACTGGTCAAGAAATTGGAGCTACCAATACAAATCATTATGAAATATATTCAAAGCTTACAGAGCTATCAGGCAGGTTTTCTATGAGATGTACAAATGGGCAAAATGACCTTGCCTACAAATATGCAGAAATAAATCCCTACACCGGAAATCTAAGAGATACCAACCTTGGAAACATGCTTGATACTCACCCCATAATAGCAGATGATTATATCATAAGCTACGGATTTTCCGATACAGGTATGAATAAAAGTGACCAGGCTTATATGTATGTTACTAAAAACCAGTCCGATTGGATGGGAGAATTGCTATCTGCTCATAAAATTCTCACAAAACAGCCATTTAAAGTATTTGCTATTCCAGGTTCCCATGATGCCGGCATGTTTACCGGCATAAACAGTGATGCTGAAGCTAATGCACTGATAAAGGGATTGATAGATAAATATGTAACAACTGAACAACTTGAAAAAGTTTTAAAAGTAGCTATTCCAGGCGAAATAGCAGCCCCTTTTGTAAAAGCACTTGCCCAATTGGTTTTTATGGCTGATGCCTCTACTTCTATGATAAGAAGAGCTATGATAAATCTTGCATATACACAGAAAGATGACATAACAACTCAACTAGTTCTTGGAAGCCGCTGGTTTGATTTCAGACCAGGTTATAATGCAGTTAATAATGATGGCATTTTAAGGCACCAGCATATGTTTATTCCGGGATATGAATTTGAAAACTTTTTAAATGATGTTGTATCATTTTTAGATACGCATAAGAATGAAATTGTTGTTGTATCAATAAATTATAATGGGTTTATGGAAGATTATATGATTCCAAAGGCGGATATTGTTAACGGACTCATAAGCAAGGCACTTGAAAAATCTACTTCCAAAATTAAGATAATAGGACCTGAAGGCCTTGATACACCAATCGAAAGCCTAATATCCGACAATAAAAGGCTTGTTATTATAGCACAGGATAAGTTCAAAACTGAAAATGACCAGCTTGGAAATTATTTTAGAAATTCATATAGTGATGATGCTTATGCAACTGATAATCCGGAAAGTATAATAGGTGCACTTGAGAACACTATCAATACACCAAAGGAAGCAAAAATAAAAGGAACTAACCTTCAATTGCAGGGAACCTACACAAATAAAATATTTAGCAGTACCACCGACATATTGTCCACCTTCCTGTCGTTAAGTGACGCTACATCACCTCTTTTATATACGAAGGCCAAATTCGATTGTGCTACATATAAGTGGATATTACAAAATATAAACAACCCTAAACTAAACGTTGATAATTCAGGACTCATAATTTTCTTAAATGATTTTGTTGATAGTTTAATAGTTAACAGAGCAGCAGCTTTAATTAGAAATAGATGTTCACTTAAAATTACTTATGAAGTTCATGTTGAAAATATAGGCTGGATGCCACTATGTTCAACAAATGAAATAGCTGGGACCACCGGGCAAAGCCTGAGAATGGAAGCTATAAAAATAAATACTTCGTTTTCTGACTCAAGTACCAAATTAGGCATTAGATACAGGGCACATGTTCAGAATATAGGCTGGCAAGACTGGGTTTATAATGGTGAAATTGCCGGAACCACCGGGCAGGCAAAGCGTCTTGAGGCAATACAAATAGAGCTGACAGATACAGATGCCTCTAACTATAATGTAAGCTATCGTGTTCATGTTCAGGATATAGGCTGGCAAGACTGGGTCTGTAATGGCGCAATTGCAGGAACTACAGGTCAATCAAAACGTATGGAAGCTATACAGATTTCTATAGATTGTAAAAGATAAGATTCAAAGGGAAGGTTGTACTGCCAGGGGAGCGGTTTTTAAGCTCCCCTTAAACTTGTAAAAAGTACATTAAACATTCCTTAACACTTAAAGCTCATAAAGATGTTTATTAAGCAAATCTATCTATATAAATGCTTTGATTATTAATACTGTGATTATTATCCATATAAGAATTATAGGTATTGAGTAATACCACTTTTTAGGCTTTCCATTTTCCCAAAGTCCTTGAGATTCAATACGGCATTGTTCAATTATTTCTTTTGGAACAGACTTTAATGTAATCACAATCAATAACGGTAATATTATTACATCATCAAGGTATCCAAGTATGGGTATAAAATCAGGAATCAAATCAATTGGTGATAAAGCATACGCTACTGTTAAAATAGCCAATATCTTTGCATACCATGGGGTCTCTTTTTTCCTTAGCGCCAGAAAAACAACAGGAATATCTCTTTTTAATTGTTTTGCTCGTTCCTTAATTTTCATTTTTGCCTCCAATTTTTACTCCCATCTTAAAAAAATACGTCTTGTTTATGCTTCCATTATTTAATATTTTCATGTAGGTGTCAACATACCTTCATAAGTTCAGTTAACCGAACAAACTTCATTGATGATATTGTTTGGTATATCTGCTTTCCACAAGTAAAGGCCCCAATATCAATTTTAGAATATAAGTAAATTAACAATTTACTTTAGTAAAGTTATGAAGTATACTGTTTATTATAAGTAGACATAAAACAACAAAGACAATTTATTTTGTGAAGGGATTGATATATTGTGAAAAGAAAGTTATCAATTAAGGTTTTGGCATGTGCAATGGCTGCAGCATTATTATTTGCAGGTTGCGGAAGTACAGATAAGGCATCAAGTTCAGTTGCAGATCAATCATGGGAAAAAGTAAAGGAAGCTGGTGTGCTTGTACTTGGCTTAGATGATAGTTTCCCTCCTATGGGTTACAGAGACGATAATAATGAAATTGTAGGATATGATATTGACCTTGCAAAAGAAGTAGCTTCTCGTTTAGGTGTTGAATTAAAACTTCAGCCAATCAACTGGGATTCAAAAGAGCAAGAACTTAATACAGGCAACATTGATTGTGTTTGGAATGGTTTTACTATGACAGATGATTTAAAGAAAAATTTATTATTTTCTGATGCATATATGAATAATCAACAGGTACTTGTTGTAATGGCAGATTCAAAATATAATTCAGAAGCAGACTTGGCAGGCAAATCTGTAGCATTGCAATCAGATTCTAGTGCAAAAGTTGCTTTGGATAGCAAAACAGATTTTAAAGCTTCTTTAAAAGAAGTTATTGAACTGGATAATTACACAACATGTCTTATGGATTTAGAAAAAGGCGGTGTTGATGCGGTAGTTATGGATGAAATCGTAGCTAGATATTTTATTCAAATGAAGGGCTCGAAGTACAAAGTAATTGGAAATAGCCTAGCAGCTGAAGAATATGGAATAGGTTTCAGAAAAGCTGATGTAGCGCTAAAGACAAAGATTAATGATACCCTAAAGGAAATGGCTAAAGACGGTACAAATGCTAAGATATCAGATAAATGGTTTGGTAAGGATATTTCAACAATCGGAAAGTAAATTTTACAATTGCTAACTAAGAATTCTTATTAAGAGGCTGTTGCACAATAGCACTCCACCCCATTATATGTAGGTTAGGAATAACCAATTACATGATATTGCGGCGAAGAAATGTTATGCAACAGCCTCTTTAAAACTGAGAACTTGTCTTTTATGAGAGGGGATTTTTGTATGAAGCTGATTATGCTTTTATGTGATGGAATGGTTGTATCCATAGAGCTTTTTTTGCTGACTTTGATTTTCGCTCTTCCTTTAGGCCTTATTATTTCTTTTGGCAGGAGAGCAAAAAATAGAATAATTAGTGCTATTGCAGGTATATACATATCTATCATGAGAGGCACTCCACTTATGTTGCAATTAGTTGTCGTATACTTCGGACCATATTATGTTTTTGGTGGAAAGATTGATAGATTTCCAGCTGCTGTAATTGCTTTAGTTCTTAATTATGCTGCATATTTTGCTGAGATATTCAGAGGCGGAATAGATTCTATACCAAAGGGCCAGTATGAAGCAGGGGAAGTTTTAGGTTTCACCAAGGTGCAGGTGTTTTTCAAGATAGTACTCCCACAAGTTGTAAAGAGAATATTGCCTGCAATAAGTAATGAGGTTATAACTTTAGTAAAGGATACTGCTTTGGTAACAGCAATTGGAGTTGCTGAAATGTTTAAAGCTGCCAATAATGAAATGACCAGGATAGGTTCAATGCAACCGGTATTTGTAGCAGGAGTTTTCTATTATGTAATGAATTTAATTATAGCCAAGCTTTTTGAATTTGCAGAGAAAAAGCTCAATTACTATAGATAAGGATTCTTGATAATTTATTAGGGAATATCCTTGAAGGAATTATAGTTTCACCGAAGAATCGGCGTGGAGGTTATTATGAAAATGATAGAAGCATCAGATATATGCAAGAGTTTTGATGGAAATACCGTATTAAAGGGAATATCCTTTGAAGTAAATAAGGGTGAAGTAGTTGCCATAATTGGTCCATCTGGTTCAGGGAAAAGTACACTTCTGAGATGCATAACTCTGCTTGAAAAGATTGATTCAGGCAAAATTACAGTTGAAAATGAAATAATGGTTTCAACAAATGAAGCAGGAAGAGCGATTTATGCTGATAAGAATAAGTTAAGAAAAATCCGTTTGAAGCTAGGGCTGGTTTTTCAAAATTTTAATTTGTTTCCTCATTTTAATGTTATAAGAAATATAACTGAAGCACCTGTAAATGTTGCGGGAATTAACAAAGAAGAAGCTAAAAAATCTGCTCAAGAGCTTTTGGTTAAGATGGGTCTTGAGGATAAAGCAAATGCCTATCCCTGCAATCTGTCAGGTGGACAGTGTCAAAGGGTTGCTATAGCAAGGGCTCTGGCATTAAATCCAGATGTTCTGTTCTTTGATGAGCCTACATCTGCACTGGACCCTGAGCTGACTATGGAGGTTTTGAAGGTAATAAGAAATCTTGCCCAGGAGCACATGACTATGGTAGTTGTAACTCATGAAATGGGCTTTGCCAGAGAAGTAGCTGATAGAGTTATTTTTATGGATAATGGTGTTATAGTAGAAGAGGGCACACCTGAGGAGGTTTTCTCCAATCCTTCTAACGAGAGAACAAGGGCTTTTATCAAGGGGTTTGATAAATAGGATCTTTAATTAGTGCACAAGCCAATTTTTCTCTGCACTATACTTGTAAGTATAAGAGCAACTAAGCTTCTGCCTTTACCAAGTGCTAGGCGCAAGCTAAGTTTTTCTATAACAAATGTTTAGAAGGACTATCATTATAACTCGCTTCTCATAAAACAACATTAATGCATTAAACAAGTAGAAGGTACAAAAATTTTTCAAATCTATACTGAGGCTATTTTGACCTCTTTACCTTTAAAGGCAATTCCCAGTTTAACAATATCATTTATACCAAGAGACTTGAGTTCACAATCGTATCTCTTTTCTTCTATCTGCTTTAATGCCATATTCAGCGCTTGATCTATTGACTCATTTTTCAGCTGGCTAGCCTTTTTAAACTCGATAATTATTCCTTTTTTGCTCTTATCTTTTGGGATAATCATCACATCATATCTTCCAAATCCGGATTCTCTGTTAGACTTAATATCGTATTCCTTATCAATATAGACAAGCATTCCCAATACAAACGCATGATAAAAGCTTTCCGAATTATCCTCACGCAAATCATTATAGCTTAAAGTATTCATAACGGTATATGCAAATATTTCATAAAAGGTATCTATGTCACCTGTGAGCAAACTTTTAATCATCTGCTCAACACTTCCGCCCTTTATGGTTTCATCAAACCAGTCCTGCATCATGTTTCTGAAAAAGTAGTGAACTTCTTTGTTTGGAACTTTTAAAGTGCAATAAACGCCATCTTCTTTTAAGTTCAGTTTTATAGGTTTAAGATAACCGCTCATAAGCATAAACGACCATATGCTTTTATCAGATTTATCAATCTGACTGTAAATGATATTTTCGTCTATTTTTACATTCTCAATTGTACCGCCTTCAATTATATCCTTTATGCTCAGCTGTATCTTATTATCGCCTTCCGTAGCAAGCTTCCTTATTATTGCATTTCCGCTTGTGTTTATCCAATAGGGCTCTAAATGGCCTTTGTTGATATACATTATAATTGACCATGGATTATATATTACTGTCTGCCTCTTTTTACCAAAAAGATAACCATCATACCACTGGGCTACTTTGTCCATGCTTTCTTCAATTTTGTAATATTTTAATACTTCCTCAACTTCTTCATGGGTAAAGCCAAAATACTCACTGTAGCTGTCACTTAATATAGTGCTTACATTTAAATTATTCATATCACTAAAGATACTTTCTTTAGCCACTCTGAAAATACCCGTCAGAATGCCTTTCTGAAGGTAGAGATTGTTCTTAAACCCGGAATTCATAAAAGCCTTCATAAATTCTATTGCCTCTACCCAGTGTCCATGTATATAGGCTTCATTTAAAAAAGTATCGTACTCATCCAGTAATATATAAGGCTTCTGCTTATGATAGTTGTATAACGCCTTTGACAGAAGCTCCAAACTATTTATGTAATCCTCGGTTTGAGCTTTACCATTATATATCTTCTCGAAAGTCTCTTTATCTTTTCCTTCAATTGCATTTGATTTAAGTATGTAGGAATGCCTTATAAACTCTGATGAAATCGCGTTTTTGATCAAAGCCAGATTAATATTCCAGTCGCTCATTTTTACATTCTTAAAAGTCAATGTAATTACCGGATACTTTCCTTGCTCATTAATATATGCCTCACCCTGCTGCCATATCTTGTATTCTTTAAAGAGAAAGCTTGTATCCTCTTCAGTCTTTTCAAAAAAGTATCGTAAAAGTGACATATTCAAGGTCTTTCCAAATCTTCTCGGGCGTGCAATCAGAACCACCTCTGAACTATCATCAATTATCTCTTTTATAAATAATGATTTATCAACAAAATAGAGATCATTTTCTACAATCTTTTTAAAATCATCTACACCAATTGGTTGACGCTTCATAAAATGTACCTCTTTTTCTTGTTTAAAATTATACCCTTATTATATACACTTTTATTGGCTCTATCAACTCATCCAAAATATTAATATTACAATTTACTTTGGGAGACAAAACAGAACGTAAAAGCATGATCAACTATTCTGTTAAAATTTCATGTGCCGGAGTTTATCTTGTTCACTAACCATTCACCTGCATTGCTGTTGAAGGATTTGGATATTGTAATTATATCTTCCATATTTATTGCACCGTCTTCCTTAACGTCACCAGTCCATAATGATATCGGTGCTGACTGTGTTGACAGCTCCTTATCTGAATTTACAGAAATATTGGTTATCTTCCTTGTAAGATAACAAGGTTTTGAAATTTTAATGTTATAGGTTCCGGCAGGTACATCTTTTATTTCAAAATATCCGTTAGTGTCAGCTAAAGCATAAAAAGCAGTTCCCTCCAGTTTAACTATAAACCCTTGTCTTGCCTTTGGTCCTGTTGCAGTACTCACTAGAAAATCCGGTTCAATATAGCCTGAAAACTTATAAGCATCTTGTGTTGGCACTTCAGAATTGTGGATATAAACTATTCCATCATTAAGTGTAGTAATTAAAATATTAAATGAGCGATCAGCAAAAGAGGCATTATTTATTTTAATAGGAGTTTTATCTGAGTTACCTGTTATTTTAAAGATAAGGTTTGCAAGTACTCCGTCCGAGTTGATATAGCATTCTCCCATAAAGGGATCAAAAGTGAAAATTTCTATTTTTCCATCACTTTTCTTGTTTACTCCATATTCTAATTTAGCTTCTTTAATTAATGGCCCAGCTTCTCCTGAAACATACTCCAATTGAGTCGGATCATAGGTGATTATCATATCAACCGTTTCGATTTCATAAGGAGAAACATTAACAAAACTTATTGGTATTGTCACAAGATCACCAACTTTTCCTTCAATTGAACCGATATTAACCTTAATGTCTGTGGGAGTTGCAAAAATTGTCACCATACCGGAATTAATTATCGGATATACAGGATCTAAATGTAGATCACCAAATATAGATTCTTTTATTTCTAAGAAAACCACCCTCTTTGCAGGTGGTTTTTTTGTCATATAATAGTATTTCAGTTAATTCCATTAAGAAACTGTCGGGTTAGCTCAGAAATTTTATCGACGTTGTTCAGGTATATAAAGTGTGATCCATCCAGAATTTCATAGTTATCCTCAGCTCCAACACGTTCAAGATGTTGTGTCTGATACTCTTGTGGAGTGACTTTAATCTGACTGTTTTTCGTTTCGTAAGTCTGCTTTGAAATAATCTTAAAAAACGGAACCTTCTCTTTGGGATATATTAGGTTGTGTGCCGCCTTGATATATTCTGTGGAATTGGTTATCTGAGCCAAAGTGTTGTCATTCATAGGAAATCCGGCGTAAATGATCAGATCGCTGATTTCTTTTTCAGTATATCCATATGAAAGAAGCTTGGTTTTATTTGTGGCAATTGGGGCAAGAAGAGATGTAAATCCTATAGCTTGCTGAACCTTTGCAACGCCGAGAAGAGATTTTACAAAACCGGGCATATCATCGCCGATATAGGCAGTTGAAGTACCATCAAGCGATATGATTGCTTCCACTTCATCGGGATATGTTGAAGCATAATATTCACTGTAGACGCTTGATATCGAATGTGGCATCAAGACATACGGACTTTTTATCCCAGCATTGAACAATACCTTGCGTATTTCTTCCACATAGTTCTGACAGGTGCGTTCTCGCTGTGTTTGGCTGCTAAATCCAACTCCGAAATACTCTACGCATACAACCGTATAATCCTCGCTTAGTTTACGCATTAAAGGCCCGAAATCTGCCGATGGCAGAGAAACACCCATTCCCGGAAGCAGGACAATAGTTTTGTCACCGTTTCCCATTTTTGTAATATGCATAGTTTTATTAAAAACATCAAGCATTTCACCATAAGGCTTTATTTGTTCCATTTTGCTTTTGAAATAAGTCGCATGCATAATTGTGCCGATTAACACGAATACCAAAATGACGGAAATTGTAATAATGAAAACTGTCATAACTTTTTTCTCCTTTTACATTCAATTATTTTTCAGCTTACTAGCCTTTTTTAAACTCAATAATTAATAAAATAAATATAAAATAAAAAAATTAGCGGCCTTCATTCCTGAAAGCCGCCGTTTTCACTGGTCGGAGTATGGAGATTTGAACTCCAGGCCTCTTGGTCCCGAACCAAGCGCGCTACCATCTGCGCTATACCCCGAAAACTACATATATATTTTACCAGCATTATTTCATCTTATCAATATTAATTTTTTCTAATTTAACCTTTTCAAGCTTATTCTTTATCTGTATAACTAAGTCTATGCAATTATCTGAGGGTGTTTTTTTTCTATCCACCATACGATTGCCCATGCCATCAAGCTTGAAAGTATTGTAAATGAAAAAATATCGCAGACGGCTCTTTACTCAATTGTAAATACCGCTGCGATATATAAAATTGCTACTTCCAAAAATCAGGACCAATCACTATGCTCCCTTTACTTTTTTTGTTTACTATGAAGGCTCTCAGCTATCATTTTAAGGTTGGCCTTTGTATCTTTGCCCAGAGTAGTTGAGCGTATTGCATATTGCGTTATACTGCCATTTTGATTTTCCAGCCAGGTGATCTCTCCTATACCATTATGCTCGCAATAAATAGCTTCAAAGTTATTTATATTTATTTTGTCAGCCTTCTGACCGCTATTCATCTGATAAATATCTGTTGAAGGGTAGTCAAAAAGAACTGATACGAATATTGATGTTTCACCATTTTTATAGGTAAGAGAATAACTTGATATTTCATTTGAAGGTTCAAGTACCTTAAATATATAGTCCTTATTTGTAATTTTGCTTTCTGCTATGAGGTCGGCTGAATAGGAATCAGGGAATTTGTTATTGTAGTCTGCCTCACTGAAAGTATACCCCTCTGGCAACACATCAGGGGATTTGAATCTATCCCCGATTTTTTCTGAAATCTCATCAATACTCCTTACAGCTGTCGATTTTAGATGTAATATAATCGAATTCTTTGGATTGTTATGCACCTTCATAACAGCAAGAGCTTTACCACGTTCGAGCTTATCGAACTCCTCCTGGTAAATTTCCTGAGGTATGTAATCACCACCGTTTATGATCTGGAACTTATAGGGTATATTTCCAGGACCATTGAGATCCAAAATCTTCACAGCCGCAAACCCTACTGAACTAATCAGAACTAGTGCAACTAATATGCCTATAATTATTTTTTTTCGCATAAACAACACTCCTTTATCCTTCCTATCGTAAATTTCACTCATGACCGCTTGTGTCACGTCAATAGGAGGCAAGCTTATCTGATCAAATGCCTTCTTTATTTCATCAATTGATTGTGAATCCTTCATTTACTATACCTCCTTTTTGAGAAATTAGAATTGATTTAAGCTTCTTTCTGGCTCTTTCATATTTTTTGCGAAGAGTAGCCGGCTTTATATCTAGAATTTTGCTAATCTCTTCAAAACTCTTTTCTTCAAGTATTTTTAATATAAGTATACTCTTATCAACGGGTGTTACTTTGTTTAATGCATTAATCAACTCGACACCCAATTCACTTTTTTCCAAACCTGTTTCAATACCTGTGCTATCAATACATATTTCATCTGAAAACGGCAAAAAACTCATGAGTTTTTTCCTTCGCAGAATATTTATACAACGATTGTATGTAATTTTATAAAGCCATGCTGAAAATGATATTGAGCTCTTGTAACTCCCTATTTTCTCAAAAGCCTTTATAAATGAATCCTGTACGGCATCTTCCGCTTCGTGTGTATTTCCCAACATATGATAGCAGTAGTGAAACAGTTTTTGCTGGAAATTTTCAATTACAACTTCAAATAGCCTGGTTTCTCCGTTTTTAACTCCATGAACTGCAGTTTCTATGGGATCCAAATTGATGCCTCCTTTCATTCAATTGCCTTACGCTATATATAACAATCGGGAATGTGACTTTGTGACATAATTATATAATTAATAATTAATTATTAAAATAAACAGATAGATAAACAAAACACAAGAGACGCCCAAAATATGAGCATCTCTTGTGTTTTTCCCTTGAAACCTAATGTCTATTTATTGTTAACTTGTCTGTTTCAGAAGGTGTAACTTTAACATTCATATTTGCTGGATAAACTTCAATATTCCAGCAAACACCTGCAGGTTTATAGCTTTGAGCTATAGGTTCCTTGTCCCCTAATGGATTTAGCAAGTAAGCCCCATATAACTTATCCCCAACTTTAACTTCTTTCTGCAAATTAACTATAATTTCATCTACATCATCACCAAGACACTTAAGTTCTGAGTCGCCTGTATCAACCACATAAGCTACAAGCGCCTTTTGCAGGTTTAATCCCAGTCTGTAATTGTATTTATCAAGGGCTTCTTTATCAACATATATATCAGATTCTTTTGGGGTATCTGTCTTTACCATCTCGTTAAATTCAGTAAAGCTTATTGTTTGTACACCACAGACATTTTTACTTTCTTCATCTTGTATTGTTACTTTAATACTTTTAATATAATTAGTATTTTTGTCAATTATCATCTCAAAATATTTTGGAGATCCACTCATGCTACCAAATAAATCTCCAATCGCTTTATCTATTATAATAGTACCTGTAAATTTGACCTCGTTTTCACCAACCTCCATATCTAAATAAGCACAAAGTGTATCATCAAATTTATATAGGCCTTCCACACCAAATTCTTTTAAAATTAACTCTATATCCTTATTAGAAGAATTAGACTCTTTCCATTTATTCAAGAAATAGTTCTTATTATAGCTCTTTCCATTACAATAAATCATCTCAGCCTTTTCCAATCTATAACTATCATTACCAAACGTTTCCGTTTCAATCTTCATATTCACAATCTCTTTTTCTTTATCGATTTTTAAGCCTAACAATACTGTAACATTTTCATTATCCTTCCATTCCAAAGTTGCATTAGCACTAAACACCTTAACTGATTCCACAGATTTTTTTACACTATCTAGAGATTCCCTTGTTTTATAAAACTTAGAATTATCTGTTATCAGTACTACTCTTGATTGCTCATCCCAAACAACCTTTTTCCCTAAGCTTTGAGAGACAAATCTTAATGGGATATATGTAGTGTCCTTATATATAAATGGGGCTGCATCAATAATTTCTTCTTTACCATTAACATACACAGTCTTACTGTCAATTTGTAATGAGATTTCAGTTGAATCCTTAGTTACCTTGATACTTCTTTCTTGTTTATTCCATATTATGTGCTTATCATCATCAGGAATTCCAAGATCAGTCATTAATACCCTTAAAGGCAAAAAAGTTCTACCGTCTTTAACTAATGCAGGGTTTAAATCTTCATTCGTATGAGGTTTTGCTTTCCCATCAATAACTACTGTTAAATACGAAACCTCAATTTCTCCCCCCTGTGCAAAGGATAGAAAAGAGAACATGTTGAAAATAGCAAAACATAACAAAAACCCAACTAATGATTTTTTCATTGTATTACCTCCAAAAATAATTTCTTACATATTATTCTATCTAATCAAAAGGCTTAAGGGCAAAAACGCATAGAATAACATTATTATACTTCAATATGACACCTTAGTACACGTACAAATTGTTAAATATCCCTCCAAAAGCAAAAAAAAGAAATGCTGCGGCTGTTAAAAGATTATGTAGATAATTATTATTTAAGGCGGAATTTCTATTCCGCCTTAAATATCTTTTCTTTCAATTTCTTCAGTTTACCAAAATCTTATGTATTCCTTTTCTGTTCAAGTCCTATTTCCATTTTTATCAGTTTTGTGTTGCTGCCATAATATCTTTATATGCCCAGTGCTTTTTGTCTACATCTACAAATCGATTTTCGCCATCTTCCAAACCTTCAAGGCCTAATGCCCTATTTATCAAAGCTGCACATTCAGAACGTTTAACATTGTTATTTGGTTTAAATGTTTTGTCCGAATAACCTTTTATGTATCCTTTTGAACTAAGTATATTTATATACTTCTCAGCCCAGTGTCCTGTTATATCTGTGAAGCTACTTGCATCAACAGCAATCTCATTATAGTTAAGATATTTGCATAGAACCACGGATAATTCTGCTCTGGTTATATAGTTGCCAGGTCTGAAAGTATTGTCTTCATAACCTTTGAAATAACCTTTGCTGGTTGCATATGCAATTGCCCAGGCTGCCCAGTGTTTCGTTGAAACATCTTTAAAGGTTATATATTCCTTATCAGCCTTTGTAATTCCGTCCAGATTAGCAAGTATGACAGCCATTTCAGCTCGTGTAATTTTATTTTCCGGCCTGAACGATTTGTCTTCGTATCCTTGCATATAACCTTTATGTTTGCCCTCACTTCCTGGTACAACAGGATCCGGTGTCTCTGTGATCTCTGGAACGGTTGTAGTTGGTGTTGATGGTGTAGGTATTGATGGTGTAGGTATTGATGGTGTAGGTGTTGATGGTGTTGAACCGGTTGTTCCTTCTGACCCTGCTGAACCTGTCCCCGATGAGCCTGATGAACCTGTACTGCCAGAATCCGGTGTAGTCCCAGGTGTCACTGGTGTTGGTTCAGGTGTCACCGGTGTTGGCTCAGGAGTCACCATTCCAGGTGTTAAATTAAATTCATACGGACGTACAATTGTAAAACTACTGTTGTTTGTATAATCAAACTCCGGTTGGTCAACTACTACTTTGGCATATAACCTTACTCTTTCTGCTATTTGTTCATCACTAACTTCAAACTCAACAACTGATTTTTTTGTAAGTGTAGGATAAAGATTTTTTATCTCTTTCGAGCTTATTAAGTTTTTGAATTCTTTATCTGTGTAAATTTCTACTTTTGCACTGTCAATAGTTGTATAACCATTATTGATTACATCCACATATGCATAACCCCGGTTTTTCTCATAAAGTGCATTATAAAGATTTGTTATTTCTACATCAGCAAATGATAGTTTAAGTTCGCAAGTATTATTTGAAGTATCCCCATCGTTTGCAACTTCAGCAACAGCTTTGAGATTTAATCCCGAGTAATTTGAAGGAATCTGGATTTCAAATTCAGCTATCAGACTGCTTCCATGGCTTATACTCTTATTCATCTCTTTTTTACTCACCAGTTTGTCGCCATCGTATAAAGCTACACTTATATTCTTTGCCGTAAGATCACCGACATTTTCTACTTCAACATAAACTTTCGTTTCCTCTCCCGGCATAACACCATTATTCACAAAATAGACTCCATCCGAAGGAATTGCCAAGTCTATTTTTCTTACATAGCTTGTTGAGGTCAGTAAAGTGCCATCATAATAATACTTTGAGTTTTCCTCATCATTCTTATAAATTGATTTGTTGTATACAGCCATTATCTCATTACCATTGCCTGCAAGAGTTATGTCCCTAGGTATCTCCATTGAATTGTGCTTCAATTCTACTCCCTGTGTCCATGTGGAACTTGTCTCTTCACAAGTGCTTATGAACAATTTTTGTTCTCCACCAGTAGCTGTGGTCCATGCAAGAGCAATTCCCTCATCGGTATTGGTAGCTTGAAGCTCCTGAATACCAAAAGCCTTACTTGAATTTACAACTATATCTTGCTTGCCCGATTCAATTCCTGCTTTATAAATCAAGCCATCATTATTCCAGAACACTACAGGTTTACCGTTTTCTACAGCTATCGAAGGATGGCTGTCGTTAAATTTGTTGTCAAGCATGCCCCTAGGTTTTGACCATGTTTTCCCATCAAATATACTTGCATATAATTTGTACAATCCATCTTCCGAATAAGCATTTGTTGTATAAACAAAGTAAGCTTTTCCGTTGTAAAGAAGCAAATCGCTTTCATTAACGTTTTCTGAATTTGTAATAAATGCTTTCGGTGCTCTCCAGCTTGTTCCATTATTGTACACAAAATAAATGTCATCGGGATTTTCTTCCGTACCAACAGCCTTTTTCCCAGAGTTATTTACCCAAGCAGCAATAGTCTTCCCACCACCAGCTGCAATCTGGGGCAATTTATTTAATCCCTCTGTCTGGGGCGATAATACCTTTTCCCAAGTGCCCTTCGCATGATCATACTTTGCAATTTCAAGCTTCATTTTCGCGATAATGTTTTCAGTAATATAATCTGCTGAAACTTTAGACAAATCACCGATTTTTTCGGGCATGTCAAGCCATATTGCATAAGAGTTTCTACCATCAGTCGAAAGGTTTGGGAAAGCATCTGCAGTGCCATCATTTTCGAGTTGTTTGGGCTGCGACCATTTTCCGTTATCATATATGGAATAGTATAATGCAGTACGATTATTATCGGTTCTCTCACTGTCATCACCTATAAACACCATGATCAGGTCACCAGTTGTCCCATCAAGTTCTGAAATTTTTGCTTCTGATTGCGGATACGCATATTGTATTATATCTTTTCCGCCAACCCATTTCTGATTTTCGAGGTAATCTCTAGGAGATGTTTCAAATAACGACTCTTCGGATGTAATATCATTAACAACCGGTGCAGCATACATTTCACGCTTTATTGATTTTTTCTCAGGCCTGATACTTTCAGACCTTATATTGCAGCTATTATCATTGCTTTCAGCTTGTCTGGTGGAAGGATCATATACTACCCATTCTTTTTCACCAATTACTTGCTTAGTCGATATAAACCATACAAAAGTTTCTTTAAATCCCATTGATAAACTGAGGACTGTTTTACAGGTCGGAATTGTAAACTCAAGTCCACCTTGCGCCCAGAACTCTCCACCTACGAGACCGTATCCAACCTCCGCACCTATAGCTGCTCTTAAAGTAAGTCCAATAATAAGCTCTAAATCAACCATTACATCTTCAACGCTATCAAAACTTCCCAGACCACCTATTGATACATTTGTTTTGAATGTAAGCGTTCCATTTACTTCCACCGAAACATATCCCGATAGCAATACTCCTCCGAAAGTAGCATCTAGCGGAACTCTGAATTTAAATTCAAAGGACAACACTCTTATTTCTGTTTCATTAGCAATTATAAATTTATATGATTCAATTTCCCATTCTAATGTACTGTCATTGTAAACACATACAAGCGAAACGGTTACTTCACTTTCGGATGTAATTCCTGTTCCTAATATGGCCTCAACTTTATCAGGAACCTCAAATTTGGCAAAAGTACCATTAACACCGAGTTGTGCGCCTGCTTTTGAAGTAAATGTAGCTTTTCCATTGTAAAAATCATAATCTACGTTCAGATCAAAATCCAACCCAGCAGACTCAAGACCTAACGATTTTAGCGGGCCACTGTCATCAGGCATATCAACCTCCGGCATTCCTTCTCCTGTTGCAAACTTCAATACTCCATCAAGTCCACCCACTAAATCAAACTCAAAGTCTTCTTCAAAAGCATCTTCCAAATCATTACGCCAGGAAACTGCGTTTAAAAATGGGAATTCTTTTGCCATAACAAGTTTTGCATCAACATAGTCCGAAACAACATTTCCATAAATCCCTTCAGCCTCTATTGCAAATAGGATTCTGTCTCCCATAGACATTTTGCTGCGAATATTCGTTACTTTAATTGTGTCAGATGTGCTCTCTCCGGTGTATTTAGTTTTCCCATTCTTATCAACAATCTTATACAGATATTTTTTAACCTCTCCTGCACCCTTCAAATCTGTATAAACCCAAAAGTTAATAGCTCCTTCAGGACTCAAAAGATTTAACGGAAGAATTGAGCTGGTTGGCTTTGTGCTGTTAGAGCACCATGAAGTTACTTTTGTTACTTCAGGCATTCTTGACATTGGTATTATCACATAAGAACCATCCCTTAACTCTACATCTATTGTCTTTTCAGGGAATCCATCAGCTTCAATTTTTATATTGTCGTCCTGCAGCAAGATATCTTCGAAATAAAAATCACCATGGCTGTCTGTCTGCGTCTCATTGCTGTCAACAGTTATAGCCGCATTATCTATCGGTCTGTATACATCTTTATCAAAAACATATCCCGATATTGAACCAAAGTCTTCTGCTGGTAAAAGCTTCTGATCAATAACCCTTATTCTTTGTGAAGAAGAAATCATCCTGATTGTACCGGATGAAACAACTATTGCGAAATAACCTATGCCACTACTTCCTGAATAAACATCATCAATACTGTAGCCTTCGTATATATATTCGCCATTACCATCCGTTTCTACTGTTGTCATAGTATTTTTCATATTGTCTGTGATTGTCAGCTCACATTTTTCATGCACTATTACATCCTTTGAAATTCCTCTGCCTGTTACTATTTTCAACCTTGGCATTTTGTCGTTTTCTTTCGAGCGGTACTTTGTCAGAGTAAGTAAATCAATCTGTCTTCCTTCCGGTACATCCATAACAAAAATATGTGCCTTTACTCTTCCAAAAGTTCCGTAGTCTACCATTCTGGTTTCAATCGGCATTTCCATACCACCTAGCGATGTAGAAGCCAATTCTTTCAATGGCATAAACAAGTTCTCATACCCTTCGAACAGTTCCTTGTCAGCAGAATACTCCTCCCACAATATTTCTCCCGGGGACAATACGGAACGGGAAGTCTTAACTAAGGACATATCTTCTTTTGTTTTATAGCTTCTTATAAAAGTTGAATTTCCCATACTTATATTCGGCATGTAAATTTCTGAGCTTTTCTCGTTCTTAAATCCAACTCTGTAAAGCAAATCATCCCCTGAATACTTTTCATTTTCAACTTCAACTATAAGCCTTAATCCCGAACTGTTATCTACAACTATCGGATTTTCTGTTACAAAGCTTGCTGATACCTGTTCGTTGAAGGTCTCTAGTATCCCGCTAAAATCAGCAGATAGATTGTAACTTCCTGGTGCGTCTCCGCGAACTATCCACTCTATTGTTTTGCTATCTTTTGCTCCAATAGTTCCCACCGAAACAGTCGGATCATTTCCACCTGTAATTGAAATACCTTTAGGAGTTTTTAATGTTGCAACACAATCATTTAAATCATATGTCCCTTCAGTGTTTATTAAATGAAGTTTTACATCAAAGAATTCTTTCAGCCACGTAACCCTTCCAGGAATATCTATCAGTAAGATAAACACTTCCTCCGTTTCTGGATTAGTATATGTTTTGACCGCAACCTCTCTTCCTCCAACTGGATAATATCCGCTGTCACATGATGAACTATTACTTGATGCAATATGTGAAATTAAATACGGTTTATTGTTATAATTAAGGTTAATTTCGTATCTGAAAACATTCTGGTTACCGGGAGCATTTACATCTATACCTGCTGCTTTGATTTCTTCAAAAGACATTTTTGTAGCTGTAATATTACCTAATACTATCTTTGATTCTTCCAAAACAAAACTCAAATTGTTTTCTTCCTTTTCAACAATCAGCACATCCTGCTGTTTTGGAGAATATCCTACCTGATATGCACCTATGTCATAGGATCCAGGTTCAAGCTTCAAGGATATCTTACCATTTGAATCGGCTGACATTTTGAATTGTTCCGGAGTTCCTACATTTACATAAATTATTGCACCAGGAACATATTTACCTGAATTATCTGTTACCGTTATGTTTAAAGTACCTGAGAAGTTCTTTTCCAATATTGTTATTATCTTTTCTGTGCTTTCTTCATTACCAGCCAAATCTTTGGCTTTTAACACAACTTTGTAATCTCCCGGCTTAATATAAGAATGCGTTACTCTTATACCTTCACCTGTTGTGCCGTCACCAAAATCCCACGTGTATTTTGCTATACCCACATTATCCTTTGATGCACTTGCATCAAATTCAACCTCTGTATTAACCTCAGCCGATGAAACACAGTTTATATATGGTAAAGGCTTAACATTATCAATATCCAATGGACTGATAGCTTCGCTTAAAGTCTGGGAACAGTTTCCCAAGCTATCCACTGCAACAATTTTGTATATATACTTCTTTGACGGATCGAGATTACTATCAACCGCGGATAATGTTGTATTTGTATATTCTCCAACAACTGTATAGAACTCAGATTCTATGTTTCTGCGATACAATTTATATGCTGCAATATCTGTTTCATCACAAGTCCATGTTATAACAAATCCTCTGGCTATAGGCTCTACATTAATTTTCGGTGCTTTTGGTGCCATATTGTCTATAATGTAATCGCAATATTTATATTCAGAAGTATTGCCTTTAATATCTACCGCATAACCACGTGTCTTTAAAACAGTTCCTGCTGGGAATAAAGCTGTATCCAATTCTGCGTTAAAACCGTCAACTGCATAAGATGAACTGGCTGCACGGAACTCTTTCCACTCTTCTCCATCCAAACTGTATTCAGCAACCAACTTTGATAGTCTTACATCATCTTTAGCTGTTAAAACATAGGTTAACACTTTCCCAACTTTTGTATTGTTTTCAGGGTAAACACTTGTTATCTCCGGCTTTACATTATCTACAATGCTTTCTGCATCAAGCATTGTAACTTCTATAGGATCACTGTCAGGACTTAAATTCCCTGCAACATCTTCGCAAACAACCTTATAATAATATGTTTCTCCAGGTACTGCACCTGTATCAAAATAGTTAAGGCTCTTCAGACCGGATACAATTGTATTATATATTCCGTTTGGCTCAATTGCTCTTAAAACTGTAAATCCCTTAACGTATGGTTCAGAATTGTTATTCCACTTTATTTCTATACAATCGACATAACTGTAAGCTGATATGCTATCTACCTTTTCGGGTGCTGTCCTGTCTATTACATACTGGTTATATGAATTTGTGCTGTTACTTACATTTCCTCCAACGTCTTCTGCAATAGCTCTGACATAATAGTAGCCTTCTCTTACACCTGAAACATCAATAGAATAACTCAAAGTAGTATTGTTAGGGATATATAAATAATCTGTTTGATTGTAATCACTCCAATCAGTTCCGTTTAAAGAAGTCTGAACAGTGACTTTTTTAACACGAATATTGTCCGATACTGTAATTCTCAAAGGAATAGTCATCGCAAAACATGACGGATCGGGTTTTATGGATACAATCCTTGGAGCCTCATTGTCCTCAGCATCAAGGATACTTATAATTTGAGAGAACGCTTCACAGGTATATCCATCACGGTCTGTTAATGTATACCTTATAGTGTAGTCACCTTCAGGCAAATATTCCACATCCCATGTTGTGCTGAAAAGCAAACCGTTAGTAGTAACTGTATATGTATCCATTTTATTTATCCAATTCCAGTCAGTACTTTCACCACTTCGGTATTCAAACAAAACACTGATACCTTTTTTATTCATAATATCGCTTGTCAGAGCCTTTAATACCAATTTTTTTGTTGAATATCCCACAACACTATAGCTTCCATCATAAGCATCGCTTATATCGACAGCTGCAGGAGAGTGAGATATTGACTCAGTAAAACCGGAGAAATTCATAGAAGGGTCAAAGGCTCTCACTTTATAACTATATGTAGCCCCTGGTTCCAATTTTTCATCAGTATATTCCGTAGTATATGAGATCCCTGCTTTTTCGCCATCTCTGAATATCTCATATCCTGCTACATAGCTATTATCTGCACAAGCATCCCATGAAAGTGTAATACTCTTACTTGCATGAGATGATACAACCATATTTTTCGGTACGGAAGGTACTTCTTCATCTCCAACCTTTACACTTATCTCTATAGGTTCAGAATTATTGCCTGAACCATCGGTTGCCATTATTTTGTACACATAAGTCTGTCCCTTAATAAGACCTACTGTAATATACTCTTTTGAAGTGTATCCCGATGTCAGAATATTGCTGTCTTTCCATATCGTATAAGTACAACTATTAGCATCAATTACATCCCAGGAAATTCTTACACTTTCAATTCCCTGTGCTACGGTATTATAGTCTTTCAGAACTGGCACTATAGTATCGATTGTCCTATAGTTGCTATAGCTCTCTATTCCCTTGAAATCTTTGGCAACAATTTTATAATTCCCATCCACAGGAATATTCAAAATACCTTCAAAATTTCCCTTAGCATCGGCAAGAAGTGTTATACTGTAAGATGCCCACGAATTATAGTAATAACTGCTCTTAGCATAAGCCAGAATCGTTACATTACCTGCTCCGTTTGTTGTATTACCTTTTATGTTTACGTCGTTCTTCTTTTCACCAATGCTTGTTTCTAAGCTGACATACGCAGTTTTAACAGTTGGTTCTTCTTTTTTATTTAACTTAACAATTTCAGAACCGGTTATATTTCCAACTTCATCCGTTGTAAACACTTCAACCATAACTCCATCTTGAGTACTATCTGGAGATATATATACAGCATCGCTGCTTGATAGAACCTTGGAATATTTGTCTGTTCCATCTGCCCTTTTCAATTCCCCTGCCAAGTCTGAATAATCATTATTATAAAGTACAGCACCCACAAAATAAGGATTATTGGTTACTTTAGCTAAGACATTTAAACTACCAGTGTATTCCAGACCTTCCTCAGGAGAAATTATCGTAATATCATTTTCATTGATATTTAAATATGCTTTAAATAAACTTACATCACTTTCGTTCCCATAATCGTCGGAAAACTGGAAATAAAGTATTTTAGCAATATCCATATTATCAAAAGTATGGTATACATCATTTGTTACTGTTTGATACTCTAAAGTTTTAAGGTTTTCCAGGCTTTCGGAATAACGAACTTTTGTATAATATAGTGTCCTTATGTCAAATTTCACATTGTTACTTGAAATAAAAGGTTTTCTTGAAGTACCTTCCTCCCATTCGGAAGCTGTAATTACCGGCTTAAGTTCATAAGTACCATTATAGTAAAAATGTTCAACCCCCACTAGCACACCATTTGCCTTTACTGCAATAGAATAGTATCCTATAGGTAGCGATTCAAGGTCACTCTGGTCAATTTCCAGAACATCTTCATCTGTCCTCTTTACAAGACTGATATTCTGCTTCATTCTGACAGCAGTATCAACATTACAAATGTCTGCTGTATACGACAATCCAGCTGTAAGACTTTCACAATATATAAGATATGGATAACCTTCCTTTACATATTGCAATGAAGGAGGAGTAGCTTTTTTCTCCGAAACATAATATGTATATTCATATTCGAGTACATTTTTGTCATCAAACATTTGAATTTTGTAGAATCCATATTTCAAAGGAGTATCAAGTTTTAAATCAATATATCTCCTTTGGTTATAAACCCTTTCAGAAGCTTTTGTCCAATTAATAATATTGTCCAATGAATCCAGTATATTAAAGCTATATCCGTCAATTGTGTTTAAACTGTCAACGTACAATGTAACAACATCACTTCCATACACTGCTTCACTTACTGTAAAGTAATTAGCCTTGCTTTCTTTGGGAAACTTTACATACTTCTTGAAGCTGAAGTTTTGTCCACCATCTTTAAGGCATATTTCATATATTTTTTCCGGAACAATTTTTGTTAAATCGGCATCTATTGATATATCCTTAATTGTTCCGTTATAGTATTGAGCAACAGTATTCCATAATCCCGCCTTAATTTCTTCTTTTGTATCAATATTTACAAAAACCAGCTCTGCGTTTTCCGATATACCTTTTACCCAACTGCAGCTAAGTTTTAATTCCTCACTGTTGCTTAACAAATAACATAGCTGACTATTACCCTCTGAGTCTATAAAGGATGAATAACTAAAATTATCATAGCCTTCAATTTTGAAACAGTCGGAAGAAACTTTTTGATCCTGTGAATTGTAAAAATACTCATAATCCGTACCGTTTATTCTGATATAGTACTTTGTTTCGTCTTTCAGGGTTTTAGTTATATTAAGCATACCCTTTATCATTACATAACCTGCATTGTAATTACCATTCATTCGATATGAAGAGACAGACTTTTCAATCGTAGCATTATCAAGGGTTCCATATACCTCGTTTTCTGCTACAAGTTCAATTTTTATGCTTTCATTATCTGCACCCATAATACCATTATCTATATCGTATCCGGTTATAGTAAATTCAACATTTCCATCAGAAGGCAATAATGGCGGATAAAATGAAATTTTCTTATCTACATCAGTGAAATCGTTATATGCCGGTATGCTGAATTCTTCTGAATCAATTATATTGCCATCATACAAAAACTTTAATTCATAAGTCCCGCCTTGATTCAGAAGCTGTAAATCACTTTCCTGCGGAAACTTCAGGGAAAACACACCATCTTCATCGCACCTAACTTCTGTCATATCAGATATTGGTATATATAAATAATTGTTATATCGGTATAAAGCCACTTCATAACCGACACTTTTATCACACCACTGAGTTGAAACAACAATTTCTCCTTTTTCAGCATCAGCTACATTTACTGCTTCAATACTAAGCTTATCACTATAATTATAAGCATAAAACATCACTCCTTCAGCACATACATACATTTCTTCCGGATAACTTATTTTTATGGAGTATATGTTGCTTATATCAATAGCTTCATTAATTTTTAGTCGAAACTTAATTTGCGACTCATCGTAACCATAAGAATAGTTAACTTTAGATGCTACAACTTTTCCAGAAAAATCCACCATTTCTACATTAATTTTTTCAACATCTGCATTTTTAATATTGGAAAAGTTAGCAGTCACAATATAATTATTAGAGCTTTCTTTTAAATTCCAGTTATGATATATACTTCTGACAATTAAAGCATCAGTTACAACTACTTTAGCAGGCACATCAAATTCAGAAACTCCTGAAACAAACTTCAGACCATATTCCCTTCCGTTTTTAAGAGTATCGTTAAAACTTATCTCCGCAGCCTCTACATAATATAACTCTCTGCTGAAATTCTCTTCATTATATTTATAATTTGTTGACATATAGTTTGAACCATAAAAATTATGATATACCGTTGTTTCCCTTATACTGGTCAAACCCGACATTCCAATTACTTTTCCATCATTCAAAAGCATGAATTTGCCTGTATTAGTATTGACTTTATTCAGATAAAATGGACCATAACCTGCAATAGAATTAGCACCTACAGGCACATATATATTTACCTTATTTCCCACTTCTATCTCAGCCTCACAACTTTCGATAACTGGGTTTAAATTAAAGTCATTGCATGTAATTCTTACCGTATACTTGCCAGGCTCAACATATTTACTAAAATTACAGGCAAACTGCAGGCAATTGTCATCTGGGGTTCCCGTACCACCCCTGATGCAATCCTGAGGTATTTCAGGTATTTTATCAATGGTTACACCATCTTTTATGAGCTCTGCACTAAAAACAAGATCTCTTTCTAAAGCCGCAAAAACTATATCTGCAGGCAATGCAGGCATGTCTACCATTATTGATGCCTTATCTTCATTTGTGTATGTATTATTCGAAAATTTATATGTAACCTCGGAAATCTCAGATTTATATTTTTTTAACATTAGTTCTGTAGGTGAACTTTCATCTACACTCAAACAGATTTTATACTGTTGATCCTTATATAGTTTGCATGCTACAGAATTACCATATTCAGGGTAGGTTCTTATACTTACTATCGTATTGTTTTTGCTGTCTAATATGTACATATAACTAAGTGTTTCCTTCGATGCGGTAACAATGTATGTTGCAGAAGTTGTTGGAGTGAAAGATAGTTTTAAATAGGAATCTTTTTCTGTGCTGCTCTCGTCATTTAATATTATAACTTCGTTTTCTTTTATTTCCTGGATAGGTTCGTCAGTCGCTTTGTCTTCGGTTACTTCGGTTACTGGTGCATCTTTATACTCAAAGGATTTGTTCAAAATCTTTGAAGTTTTTGTGACATAACCGTCTGTTATAACAGAATTTTGAGCTTTTTCACCTTCTTCTATCGGTAGTATTATACTACTTCCTTCATCCTGAAAATCCGGTACATATTCGGGCACAGGTGTTGGAGTCAATGCTATATTCGGTGTAGAAGTAACTACAGGCTCAATTGTTGTTGACGACTCCGGCATTGCTGTTGACTTCTCATATACTGCTTCAGTCACACTCTGCGTTTTTCGTGTATCTTCTGGATTTTCGGATTGAAGATTTGAAAAAACATCAGCAAAAGATAGATCCGGCATGATGCAGCTGTTTATCAAAAGAACAGCAAGAACACCTGCCAGAAGAGATTTGAATTTCCTATTCAAATTATTCCCCCCTAAATTATTTATATATATGTGAATTAATTAAATTGTTGTTATCTATTTATGTTAGAAAGTGTGTTTTAGCTATCTTGGTCCCACATGAAGTACATATTATCAAAATTATATTTTTACTACACTAACCATTTCTAATTATAGCACTCGTTCGTAGTTATGTAAACAAACGTTTTGATCCATTGGACCTTTGGGCTCATTGGATCATCGGGATTCATTGTCTCGTTTTGAAGACCCTTTCTCAGAAGATTTCATGGATAATGTGCATTCCTCATTCTCAAACTGCACCTTAATCCTTCTCCAGCAAATACTTTTTAACCCCTATTAGCATGAGTCCTTTGCAGCATTTTTCAACCGGTTCCAGAGGAATGCCATTCATTCTCTTCTCAACTTCTTCTATGTTGAATCCGTCTTTCAAAATTGTTTTATCTCCGTTTTGGAAATAAATTGCTCTATTAGGACAGCCATAGATGCAGCGAAAACATCCAACACAACGATCTGTGGATATTGGCCTTCCATTTTCCATTTCCCAATTTTGCTGAGGACAATTTTTTACACACCAACCGCATCCTGAACAATTCTCATTCACCCTAAGCAACTTGCCAAACTTCCCAGCTTCCTTATCCGTACGCATCAGACTAAAAAGATACGTGCTTATATGGAGCTTTTCCCTTCGTTTTTTCCCCTCAAGTAAGTCATTGACAATTTTATTTACTCTTTCATTAATGCTGTTCAAAATGTGCATAGCAGTATGGTCATTATACTGAATAAAAACATTTGAAGTCATAACCATCATTTTTTCGTACACAACATCGTAGTTTTTCTTTTCAAGAGCTTTAATTACATTGACTCTGCATGAAGTATTCGGCCACACATCTCCACCGCCTGACACTGATATTACTACAGTTGCTTTACCCTCCTTGCTTTTTAAGTCTTCAATCCATTTATATATGGGTAAAGGAGCTCCTAATATATATACAGGATATAATAAAACGATTAAGTCACTCTGATTAATCAAGTCTTCATACTTTTCTTTATATGATTCATATTCAGCTTTATCCAATGAATGCTTTGTTACACTGCAATTTTTCCCACTAAATGTTTGTTCAAAAGAATCAGCAATTCTTTTTGTCCCTCCTGTACCGGAGAAATAAACTATTAAAACCTTTTTACTCATACTCCTCACTCCTCACATATCGCACTAAGCGCCTAAATATAACCATTTCACTTTTTATTATCATTAAGAAGAACTTCAACCAGTCTATAATTAAGACTTTCCACTACCTCTTCGAACAATAACTTTTTATCTAAAGCCATGTAGACAAGTACTCCATCTAGGGCTGACATAAGAGCTATTGCACTTTGCCTGGCGTTATGAGGTATAAACTCACCTGAATTAATCCCTTTTTGGTAAAAATCCTTTATCATAGCAATATATTCTTCAGTAAATTTTTGATAGGCATTGAATATATCTTTCTGGTTCATAGCTTTTGTCATTTATAAAGAAAAGAAAATCAGTTCATTTTTACGTTCCATCCAATACCTCAAATAACTGCCAATATAAAACTCCAGCCCCTCTTTCATGCTATTAAAGGTTTCTACCTGCCTCATTATTTCATATATTGGCTCTATCAGCTTTTGATTTGCATGGAGAAAAACCATGTCTTTAGTAAGGAAGTGGTGATATAGACCACCTTTACTTATTCCAGCTCTTGAGGCTATTTCATTCATAGTAGTGTTTTCATAGCCCTTCTCCACAAAAATCTCTACTGCAGCATTTAAAATGTCATTTACACGTTTTTCTTTCGATTCATTTTTTGCCATGAACACCCTCCATTTGCAAACCGACCGTCGGTATGTTTTAATTATACTTCTATAGGATTATAATGTCAATTGAGGGCCTCATTTATTTAAAATCCTATCAAATTACTGGCTATGTTATTCTTTATTTATAATTATTTAACTAATTTGTAACTATCTATTTCTATTATATGAGTTAAAATAGTAATTAGATACATATACGTTTATATACCAAATTTATTAATCATTATAAGGGGTCTGCCCCAAGAAAGGAAAAACTATGAAAAAGCATCTTACCATTTACGCAATCCTTACTCTACTTATTACTTCTTCTCTTTATGGATGCAGCAGTAATAATGTTGATTACAATACAAATGAACCGAAGCCATCAAGCAGTATGGAGGCAACTCTAACTGCTGAAACGCAGGCTTCTAATCAACCTGGAGAAGTTAGTTTGCTCCAAGTTGATAGAATAGATAAAATTGAAAATTTCAACGCATGCTTCTGGATTTCCGATGATAAAATTCTGGGGTTTGGTAATTCTCTTATTCCTAGACCTACTGGTCCTAATATAACTTATCCTGATCGTCCTGTCCAGTTTTATAGTACTTCGGACAAATCCCTGGAAAGTATTGATGATTTTGAGCTAGGACGATTTAGTTCCATGGGTTTAATAAGTCCTGATAAAAAAAATGTTGTACTGCAGGACAAAATGTCTGGAGAAGCAATATTTAATACTGAATCGAAAAAGACTCTCCCTCTGAATTCCAGCGAAGGTTTTTTTGAATATGTGTGGATAAACAATAACGAATTTATTTATTTATCAAAAGATACAGGTGTGGTATATAAATATAATATTGCCGGAACTGATAGCAAAATTTGTAACCTAGATAAAACTAAATCTTTTGAAAGTATTTTTATGCTGGACGATAGAATTTATCTAATCGAAACCTTGAATTACGACAAAGAACTCAGCGTGGCATACTATACAGATTCCAGTTTTTCAGAACTTCACAAACTCTGTGAGTTTAATGGTCAGGTATCACTTGTAGAGAATGAAATTATCCTAAAAAAATTGAATTCATCTGCTAAAGCAGCTTCAGATAGTGAAGGTTATAGCAATTCAGATTATACTACTGTCAGGCTTGATAATAACTTTAATGTAAAAGATACTCTTGTTGATGAAGGCGTTTCGGTTGTTGATATAAATGATAAAAATGTATTATATATAAGTAAACTTGAAAATAAAGCCGTTCTATATACAATGGATCTCGCTTCCAAGAAAACAGTTGAACTTTATAGTTCTGACATGCAACTAGGAAGCTATGATAATCATAAGTTTGGAATAAGCGATAACCAAAAGAAACTGTTTCTTAATTTCGTGAATGATGATGAATCACTCGACCGCGATCACTATAAGACTGTTATTATAAACTTTAAATAATTTTCATATTGGAATGTCATTGATGCTGTAAACTAAAGGCAGTCCTGCTTATTGCTAATTACGATTACATCAGCACTAAGCCGGACTGCTTTTTAACGCTTTAACTTCTAAAAGTCAGCAAATATTTCACCGAAATTGATACCTGCTATATGTTTGCCATTATACCTTGCTTTAATATTTAATTTTGCCTCCTGGAATTCTTCACTCACCGCACCGTTCTCAATGGCAACCTTTGCCTCAATAAATGCCGCAAGCTCATCTGAAGCTTTTATAATTCTTCCATCTCTAGGACTGTATTTATCCTCATTATATTTTTCATTTATCTCTTCACAGCTTTTATTTTCTGCTTTGCCATCTATAAGAATAACGTTTTCAAACTCACCCTCAATAAACATCCTGATTTCAGGCAGAAACTCCTTTGGCACCAGCGGATAAAGCTGTTTTTCCATCTGTTCCTTTTCAATCTCCTTTATGAGATCACTCAAACCTTCAACAGAGCTCTTTATAGGTGAAATAATATCCCTTGTGAGCACCTCGGGAAGATCGTGAAAAAGTCCCTGAAAGAAATTATTGGAGCACCTTACAGGACATGCAGCTATTTCAAGTGAAAATAAATAAGACAGAATTGCAACAAATAATGAATGCCCAAGAACCGAAGTCTTTGGAATTCTATGTAGATGTGACCATCTGGCCTGGAATCTCAAATGACCGCAAAGCTCTATGAAGTTCTTGTAATTACTGTTTAATGCCAGTTGTTTCATACCCTCTAGGTCATTATACTTTTCTATCCGTTCAATAAATTCTCTCTTTATTTCCTGAACCTCATAACCATTAGGGTTGAGGCGCTCAATTATTTCAAATTCCCACCTGGAAGCGTAGTTATGTGCCGCTTCCAGAATCTTTTTATTTATCGACGGCTCATCATCAGTAAAATAGTTTTTAAATCTATTGCAGAAGTCTTCTCCCAACGGTGAAATAATCGTTTCCAGATTGTCATATACATATTCGTTCAAAAGCTTGTACTTTTTTGGGTCTGCCTTTATTTTGTAAAACACAGGCGGCTTAATATCAGTTATGACAATTCTTTGAAGCATTTCAAAAATGCCGCCTTCAATAATTTCAATCCAACTAAAACCAGGTTTGTTTTCCTCAAATTTACCTATAAAATATGCAATGAACATCTTATGTGCCTGTTTATCAAGCTCAATAAGTTCAATTGGCCTTAGCTTGTCATTCCAACGCTGCATGTAAGCTGCAGAAAATATCTTCAATATCAGACTTTTTCTTATCATAATATCACCTTATCTTGTTTGATAGATTTACAAAACAACCTATATAAACTATAACAAATTGCCCCAGGCATTACAATCATTGATTATTATTGTGTAAATACATATTCTACATCCTCATTCTACATTTCCCGGGAAATATCAACATTCAATTCAATAAATCTCTTCTTATTCGACAACATTCAAATTAAATAAATAGTAATAAAAAATAGCCATGAAAACATCATAGCTATTTCAAAAAGTACTCTATTAAATTGCCATTTCAAACTATTTTCCTGATTTCTTTTCATCCTTATAAAAACCCGCAGCAGTTTGCGCGTATTTTTTAAGCTTCTCATATACCAGATAATTTATCGTTCCTGCAGGATAAGTTCCATCCTTTTTCTTTTCTCCTGCTTTTATGCCTGTGAGGATTTCAATACCTTCATCTATCGTTTTTACTGCATAGATGCTGAACATTCCTTCCTTGACAGCCTCAATAACTTCATCATTCAAAACAAGATTTTTTATGTTCTGATACGGTATTATAACCCCATGCTTGCCATTTAAGCCACGTAACTTACACAGTTCAAAGAAGCCTTCAATCTTTTCTATAGCACCGCCGATCGGTTGAATCTCTCCTTTCTGATTCACAGAACCGGTTACTGCTATATACTGCTTTATAGGCACATCCGCCAGACTCGAAAGTACGGCATACAATTCTGCACTCGATGCACTGTCTCCATCCACACCCCCATACAATTGCTCAAAACAAAGACTGGCGGTCAGAGTCAATGGAATCTCCTGTGCAAATTTTTGACCAATATATCCGCTTAGTATAAATACACCCTTCGAATGGGATGTACCACTCATTTCTACTTCTCTCTCAATATTTACAATTCCTCTTTCACCCATAAACGTATTTGCTGTTATTCTTGATGGCTTACCAAAGGAATAGTCTCCCATATCAAGAATTGTAAGACCATTTATTTGTCCAACCACTTCACCCTCGGTGTCCAATATAATTGTGCCATCCTCTAGACTTTCAAGAATCTTTTTATCATACTTGTTTGACCTGAATATCTTCTCAGCAATAGCCTTTTTTACATGTTCGGCTCCAACCAGGCTGCATCCTTCAATATCAGCCCACGCACAAGATTCAGACAATATCTCTACTATATCATTAAATTTAGTTGAAAGCTTTGTCTGATCCTCCACAAGTCGCGAGCTATATTCTACAACCTTCGCAACTCCAGTTTTATCATAGTGCAAAGTGCCCTCCCTATTGCAGAAGGAGTTTATAAATCTGGCCAACTTTTTCGTGCTTTCCTTATTCCTATCCATTTCAGCATCAAAATCAGCTTTAATTTTGAATAGCTTCTTAAAATCCTCATCAAACTCATATAATGCCTGATAAAGATATTCACTTCCAACTAAAATTACTTTTATTTCAACAGGTATAGGTTCTGGCTTTAGAGTAGAAACCGCAACAAGCCCCATTTGCTCCTTCATATTTTCAATAGCAATCTGCTTAGTACGCAAGACTCTCTTTAGAAGCTCCCATGACTGTACATTGCTGAGAACATCCTTTGCCTGAAGAATTAAATATCCTCCGTTTGCCTGGTGGAACAATCCACCCTTTATCATGGTATAATCGGTAGTCATTGTCCCAAACTCATTTTCGTACTCCAATTTCCCAAGCAGATTAAAAAATGTAGGGTTAAAATCAACTATCACGGGTTCGCCCTTAAGTTTACTATTATCAACCAGCAGATTTACTCTGTACTTGTCTGTCGGTGAACCTTCAGAACTGCGTATCCATGGAATTAACAACTGTTGCTGATCATCACCATAATCCTCTTCTCTGAAATCATCCAGATTCTTAAGTATATCTTCCTGAATATTTTCCAGATAATCGGTAACCTTTTTATAATCCTGGTATTTCTCCTTAAGGTCATTTATGTGCATACCTACAGCAAATAATGCAATCTTATTTTCCCACTCGGATACTTTTTCTTCTGCTTCCTTTTCTATTGCCTTAATTTTTCTGATTATATCTATGGTTTCAAGCTGTACTATATTAGACTTTTCAGTGATTTCATGTTTGAGTTTCTCATCAAGGTCTCCATACTCCTCTTCAGATATGGTTTTACCTTCTACAACTGGGAGAAAGTATATACCAGCATTAGTTGTCTTCACCTTGAAGCCTTGTTTTTCAGCATCCTCATTCAGCCTTTCCAAAAGATCATTTCTTCTAGTCTGATACTCTTTTGCTATAGATGTTTTTTCCCTCTCATAATCTTCACTGTCAAAAGCTCTTGAAATCTCAAGCTGCAAAACCTTTACGAAATCCTCCATATCACCCTGGAATATCTTACCAAGACCTGCGGGTAAATTTAGCGCAGAAGGTTGATTTGGATTGTTAAAGTTATATACATAACACCAATCATCAGGTGTTTTGGCTTTTTGGGCAATTTTTTTCACATAATTCTGAGCATAACTAGTCTTACCTGTTCCGGTAGATCCGCTCATAAAAATGTTATACCCTCTGGTCTTTATTTTTAGCCCAAATTGCAGGGCTTTTGTTGCTCTTTCCTGCCCGATAATATCCTCTAATGCATCAAGTTCAGAAGTATCATTAAACTTAAAGGAATTCGGGTCACATTCTTTCCTAAGCATCTTATAAGGTAAACCTTTTATTCGCGGCATAATGCTTCCCCCTTTGGCACTGCTTTTAAGCAATTTAAGTTTTTAAACCGTATTATCAAAATCTCAAGATCAAAATAAAGACATTAGCAGAACAAGAGTCTAAGACATTATATTCTACTAAAACTTAAGAAAATCCTTTTTTTATTGTGTATATTTGTGTCACATTTTAGCAGTTTTCAAATTAAATCATGCAGGCCTTATATTGCGTTTTCTTTCCACATTATCATTGCATCTTCCTTATTATCTGCATAGTATTCCTTCCGAAAGCCTTCAACTTTAAATCCGAATTTAGTATACAAGTTTTGTGCTGGAATATTACTCCGTCTGACTTCAAGAGTCAGCCTTGCAATATCTTCCTTTATTGACAGGTCAATCAAGTTCCTTACCAGCATAAAACCTACACCATTTCTTCTATACTCAGGATGAACTGCAACATTTGTTATATGCCCTTCATCGCAAACTTTCCATAAACCGGCATAACCAACCGTTTTCCCATCTATTTTAGCTATAATATATCTTGCAAACTTATTATTTGTGACTTCCTCAATAAAGGCTTGCTTTGACCATGGAATTGCAAAGCTAAGCTTCTCTACCACCATCACCTCATCAATTTCATCTGACGTTAAGCGAGATACTTCAATTTTATATAAGCTCATTATTTTTCACCTTTTCCGCAGAGTTTCTTTTCTAACTCTCTTTCCGCCTGAGATTTTCTCAAATAGAAGGGCACCAATTCAAAACTACTCTCCGTCTTCCCGTCCTTAGCCATCTTAAGTGCAATTTCTGCCACTGATGACGCTCTTTGAAGTCTCACGCTCAAAGGTGCAAACTCACAATTTCCGTCAAGTTCCGATATGAAGAAATCTTTATGTAAATCGATCGCATCTCCTGTAAATATTACTTTCCTGTTCTTTTCCTTTATAATTTGTACCAACTCGGATACAGGTACTCCTATATACTCTGTAATCCTCTCGATCTTATTATCCTTGGTTTCGTATAGTGCTGTAAACACCTGATTGTTTCTGGCATCCAAAATCGGACAAATAATCAAACTGCTTGTAACAACATTATATGCCAAAGCATCTAATGTTGGAACACCGATTACCGGTTTCGACGTTGCATAAGCCATAGCTTTTGCCGTTGTAACACCGATTCTTAATCCGGTAAAAGAGCCTGGACCTATTGACGCTGCGAAAACATCAATATCCGCAGGCTTAATCTCCAAATCAGTTAGTATTTCTTTAACCATGACCATAAGCTTTTGTGAATGTGTCTTCTTATTATTTAATGAATACTCACCTAAAAGCTTTTCGCCATCCATTAATGCAACTGCAGCAACTACTGTAGACGTATCAATAGCAAGTACTTTCATATTAAAAACCTCTCATAATATATCATTAATATTTCAGGTATTTCTTTATTTAGAGTTTTAATCTATCAATGTAACCTTCGTACTTTTCACCTTGAAAATCAATAGAAATCTCTCTTGTATCCACACCGGAGGCAAGATCCTTGCTTATTTTCACCCATATAAGGTCATCAGGCAGAATACCTTTTATCAATTCAGCCCACTCAATGACAACTACACCCTCACCATAAAGATATTCCTCAAAACCAATATCATACATCTCTTCCGGGTCAGAAATCCTGTAGACATCAAAATGGTAAAGCGGAACTTCTGTCTTGTATTCGTTCACAATGGTGAAAGTAGGACTGGTTATATAATCTTCTATACCAAGAGCACTGGCTATTCCATTGGTAAGTGCTGTTTTACCGGTGCCCAAATCACCGGTCAGGCATACTACATCACCTCTGTTTAAAATGCTTCCAAGCGCCCTGCCAACTTGCGTAGTTTCATCTGCAGAATAGGTTTTAATTTGTTTCATCGTCTTTCCTTTCATATACTACCCGTCCATTTATAATAGTAGTAACAACCCTTGTCTTAAGCTCCAACGGAGGTCCATCCATTATTATTACATCGGCATCCTTTCCAGGTTCAAGGCTACCAACCCTTTTATCAATCTCTGTCAGCTCTGCAGCATTGATTGTTATAGCTTTAATCGCATCTTCTTCATTCATACCCTCCCTTACTGCAAGTGCAGCAGAAAGAGACAGATATTGGATAGGAACACAGGGATGATCTGTCATAATTGCTGTCTTAACACCCGACTTTGCCAGTATACCCGGAGCTTTAACACTTAAGTTTCTAAGTTCTACCTTTGATCTGTCTGAAATCATCGGACCGACAATTACAGGAACTCCTTCCTCAACCAAAATTTCTTTAATAAGGTGTCCCTCAGTACAATGCTCTATAGTAATCCTTATATCAAACTCCTTGGCAATCCTTATTGCAGTAATTATATCATCTGCTCTATGGGCATGCGCCTTTACCGGAATTTCCTTATTGAGCACCTTCAGTAGGGCTTCAAATTTCATATCATACTCGGGCTTGTCCACATTTTCCTTATCATTGTTATATTCGTCAAGAAGCTCCTTATACTCTTTTGCCTTCAAAAGACTTTCCCTCAAGATTGCAGCCGTTGCCATACGTGTTGATGGAGCCTGTTTTCTTTCATTGTAAACTGTTTTTGGATTTTCGCCTAATGCAACCTTTATTGCAACAGGATCTTTGACTATCATTTCTTCTATACGTTTTCCATAAGTCTTTAATGCAACAAACTGCCCGCCTATTACATTTGCACTTCCCGGTCCCGTTACAACCGTAGTAACTCCGCTTTCTAAAGCTTCCCTAAAACATCTGTCAAGATGATATACGGCATCAATTGCGCGCAAATGGGGAGTTACAGGGTCTGTCATTTCATTTCCATCGTCCCCTTCAAATCCAATAGAATCCTCCCACATCCCTACATGACAGTGGGCATCAATAAATCCCGGAAGCACATATTTACCTTCAGCATCTATAATATCCAAATCCTTCATATTCTTAAAACTTTTCTTATTCCGGCCTACTTCAACTATTTTTCCCTCATCAATAAGAATGTATCCATTATCGTAATCAGTACCTGTCATTGTAAGTACCTTTCCGTTTCTTATAAGCAGCATATGACCTCCAACTAAACACAATTTATAGATTTATTATATTTATTATATTTTATTATAACGTTTCTATAATTACAATCAAAATCTCAAGGGCACTAAGCCAATTCCACTTTAGCACATTTGCTTTGCAGATTTCTTAAATCCTGGGTTCCAGGACACTTTATTGGCTACATTTACCGGTTAATATTTTAAAAGTTTTATACGAAAATCTAGCTATAGGTTTAAGTATAGGCTTCATAATTATGGGAGGTAGAAAATATATGAAAGGAAAGAAAAAAATTATTTTTCTTACTATTGTCTTTGTAATTGCAACACAGATGCTAATTGCAAATGCTGTAGGAATTAATATTGTCGATCTGGTAAGACAAAAAACGACTTCACTTGCAACTCAATCTGCACTCAACTCGAGTGACACACTCAAGCAGGCAAAACAGGAAACCCTGGAGGAAACCTCCGAATATGTTGATAATTATATAGGCGAAGTACAACAGACTCTGGATCAATATGCGAGCGCGGAAACTGAAGCTGCAAAGCTCAAGGTTAAACAAAAAGCTCAAGAAGTAAAAGATGCGCTTGAGGCTAGCAAAACTGAAGCAATAGAAAGTGGTAAAACCCAAATCAAGATCAAAATTGATAAAGATTTAAACGATACGCTCTCTGAATTAGATGACCAGTTATCAATTAAAATCCAAGAAAAGTTTGGTAATTAGGGGATTTGTCCGTTTAAATAATTTTAAGCTTCAGGTGGAGACCTATGCTCCTGCCTGAAGTTTTTTTTATTCTACTTTTATGATAAGCTTATTTGACCCCAATATTCCACAAGAGTTACATAATATTTTTATACATTAGATAACCTGCCAGATAAACTCCCAATCCAATTGTGCTTATGATGCTAATCCACTTATCCGCTTCCTTACGATTTTCCCCAATCTCTCCTAGCATGACAAACATAGGTAGTGCGCATAACATGTACCTACTGCCGCTAATTAGCCAAGTTACTGAATAATTGACTATGGTATATACCAGTAGATATGCCGGATATACCAGCTTATGCCTTCTGATTCCATAAATCACTAGAGCAGCTGAAAGAATAAATATTAATGCCTCCGGTATCCAGACGGAAACCAGCATATTGTCTGCCTGCTGGAAGTTCAATGCGTATTTGAAAACATCATTTACAGTGTTGGCAAAATAAGTATTTATATGGCCCCAGTGTTCCCTTTGATAGACCATAAATTGGAATGGGTTTCCATCCACTTTATAATTAATATATAGATAAATCAACGGACCAATTAGCATAAGCAGAATACAAAATCCGGCGGTAAAAAACCATTTGAACAGGTCTTTGATTTTTCTGTCCCTAATCATTTGAAACGGCTTATAGTATGTAAAGAATTCAATACCTGCAACACCAATCATCAAAATTCCATGCAGTCTGGTAAGAGACGCCAGAATTCCCATCATAGCCACCGCAAGCCAATTATGACGCTTAATGTAATAAAATGCTGCCGCCGTTGTGCAGAAAAACAAACTTTCTGTCATTACCCCGCCAAAGAAGAAGGAAAACGGAAATATGGACAAATAAATAAATGCCTTCTTAGCAATAGATTTCCCATATTCTTCGGCAACCAAAGCGTAGAAGTAGCAGGATCCTATACAATAACTGAGAACAGAAACCGCCAGCGCTGCCATCTGATAATCTCTGATCACATAATGCATCATGCGAATGGCTGCCGGGTATAATGGAAAAAACACCAAAAATAAATGCTTACCCTCTACAATACAATTGCTATATCCCTTACTTGCCAAATCTATATAGTTCGAGGAATCCCATCTAATCCAACTTTCTAAAAAGCTGTTGAAGGTATAGACAGTACCTCCGTCCATAAAAAGCCTGCTGCTTATTGCGCCATATAAATAAATAATTAGCCGTATGCCCAAAGCCCACAAAAACACCTTTGCTATCTGCTTTTTGTCAACCGTTTCGCCTGTATATGTTTTTGGTTCAGCTGTAATCCAGTTAAAAATTCTAATATTAGGCATAGCCAGTCCTGCCTGATTCAAAAAGCGAATACTCCAAACCACAATTATTAGAACCAAAACTCCGGTTACTACATAATTAAACATTGCTTCTCCTCCTGGGTAAAAATGCGTGAAAACACAAAAACAGCATAGCTAAATAAGACCTTGATAATACGTATTTCGACTTTATTGTAAGTTTTTCACTATAAAAATATTATACTGTTAAAGAATTTGAAACGCAACCTTCTCATGCTCTTTTTGTTCCATCTTTTACTGTTGAAATATTGCAGGTTCTTTTTATTGCAGCAATTAAGTCTTCTGCTTTTATCTCAAGACGTCCTTCACTTGTTGCAATCATTGCAGCTTCGTTAAGTATCGTTTCAATCTGTGAGCAGCTTAACCCCTCAAACTTGGATGCCACTTCCTCTATTGATATACCAGCTTCTAATTTCTTGTCTTTTGTATAGATTCTAATCAATTCTATCCTCGTATTAAAGTCAGGATACGGAACAGTGTATTTTTTATCAAATCTTCCCGCACGAACCAGTGCTTCATCAAGTGCCCTATAGTTATTAGTTGCAGCAATGACCATAACTCCGCTTTCACGTGTAAAACCATCCAGTTCGTTCAGCATTGCTGTTATAAGTCTGTTATTTTCCTTATCAATGCCTGTCCCGGAAAAATTTCTCTTCTCACCTATTCCGTCAAATTCATCAATAAATATAATACAAGGCTTGTTAGCACGAGCTTTCTTAAAAAGTGACTTAATTTTGCTTGGACCAATGGACATAATTGCACTTTGAAAATCCGTTGCCTTTGTTGCAATAAAATTTACATCTGCTTCTCCGGCAAGTGCCCTTGCAAATAAAGTCTTTCCATTCCCAGGATTCCCTTCAAGCATTATTCCATTTATCTGACGTATACCCTTAGCCCCATACTCTTTAGGATGTTTTAAGATGTCTACGGCCTGAAGCATATCCTTTTTCAATGCCTCCATGCCTGCAACATCTGAAAACCTCGTTTCACTGTGTCGGATTACTTTAAATGCACTCATATAATTTTTCAATTTAAATATCGCAAATATTATAACTCCGAAAAAAAGCACGTTAAAAATTATATCTGTAATTCTAACAATAATTTCATCCATACTTTCTTCATTTTCTACTTTAACTCCGTTAAGGAGTAGAAATTCTTTAAACGAATCCAGCTCTGGATTATCTGTACGGTAATCTGTTTTTTCTCCTTCCAGATAAAACCTTACCTCGTTTTCACCTATTTGCGCAGAAGCTACATCTCCCTTTTCCACATGACTGTAAAAATCCTTATAAGACATATATTCCGCATTATCAGTATTAAAATAGAAAGCTATACCAGCAGCAATGATTGCAAGTATAACTATTGACATAATTACTATCAGTTTCTTCTTCACAATTCTTCACCTTTATTTCTTCTAATTATTCAATACTGCCGTACTACTATTGAATTTCCTATAATTATATCCCAAACTTTTCAACTTGAAAACGAATAATTTTCACCCCAATATATTGATAATTGTCCGTAAAAAACAAAACCCAGAAACCTTGTGATTTCTGGGCCTTGATATTCCATTTTGTAAAAAATTATCTCTTTGAGAACTGTGGCGCTCTTCTTGCTTTCTTGAGACCGTATTTCTTTCTTTCCTTCATTCTTGGGTCTCTAGTGAGGAAGCCAGCCTTCTTTAATACAGGTCTTAACTCTTCATCAGCCTTTAAAAGGGCTCTTGAAATACCGTGTCTTATAGCACCCGCCTGTCCAGTGTAACCTCCACCTATAACTTTGCAGATTACATCGAACTTGCTTCCTGTATCTGTGAGCGCTAATGGCTGCTTAACAATAACTTTCAATGTTTCCAATCCGAAATAAGTATCAAGGTCTCTATCATTTATAGTAACTTTTCCTTCTCCAGGAACAAGTCTAACTCTTGCAATAGATTTTTTTCTTCTTCCAGTTCCGTAGTACTGTACCTTTGCCATAAAATTCTACTCCTCCTTCCTTAATTATAATATTTCGAGTTTTTCAGGTTTTTGAGCCTGATGCTCATGTTCAGTACCTTTGTAAACTTTTAATTTTCTGAACATTGCTCTTCCAAGACTATTATGTGGAAGCATACCCTTAATAGCTATTTCAACAGCTCTTTCAGGTTTTTCCTGCATAAAAATTCTGTACTTGATTTCCTTTAATCCTCCAGGATAAAGTGAATGGTGTCTGTACATCTTCTGCTCCAACTTCTTTCCTGTGAGAAGAACCTTCTCTGCATTCACCACTATTACATGATCACCTGTATCAACATGTGGAGTATACTCAGGTTTATTCTTTCCTCTTAAAATCTTTGCAACTTCGCTAGCCAATCTTCCAAGTGGTTTGCCTTCGGCGTCAACAATGTACCACTTTCTTTGAACTTCATGGTCTTTTGCCATAAAAGTCTTCATTCGAATCCGAACCTCCTTAAAACAATCGTAAAAAATATTTATAAAAATAAACTTTTAGTTCAGTGATTAGTGAACCAAATTTTCGACACTTAATTATTTTAATACAGTCCTAAATTAGTGTCAAGTGTATTTTATTGTTTTTTTAATTTATCTTGTATTTCCTTTGCTTTTTTACCCTTATTTAACCTATACTCTCTTATAATCGTTCGCCATTTCACTTTTTTTACATTACAAATAAAGGCTTCAAACGGTTGCTATCAAAGCGCTTAACATTCTTTTATATCAGCATTACGCAATTCATCAAATTATTAACCTTATACCTACCTTGCAGGCACCAAACTGTAATTATAGTTAGGTTTATACAAAAGCCGACTGGAAAAGGTGGAAAGGCATCATTCCCGTATATAAGATTACCAAACTATATGTCATTACCAGAAATGAGCTTTGTTATGAAGCTGCTTTCTGGGCGAAAACGAAAGCGGATGATATAGTTGGGAGATTAAAGAACATGCTTCCATGGATTATTGTTGGATACTCAAAGGATATAAAGAAGTTGTTTGACTCCGACTTTGAAAATCTCGTTAGACAGGTTGATAATGATTTTAGCTTATATCGTAAAGTATAGACTTACTGATTAAGTTTACCTATCCCTATTCATAGTACACTTCGACAAGATACAATCCCTGAGGCGGGGCTGTCCTTCCAGCCCTTTTCCTGTCACAGCTTTCTATAATGCCAGGAATCTCTTCTGCCTTTATTCTCCCCATTCCAACGTCAACCAGCGTTCCAACCATAATTCTTACCATGTTGTATAAAAAGCCGTCTCCGGATACTTCAAACCAAATGTTATCTTCGGCCCTTGATAGATTTACATCAAAGATTGTCCTTACAGAGGTTTTCACACTGCTTCCCGTTGCCTTGAATGCTGAAAAGTCATGCGTCCCTTTGAAAAAAGGTATAGCCTTTTTCATGCTATCCATATCCAAATTATGAGATACATGATAGGACCTGTTTCTGAATATAGCGGACGGAAAACTTGAGTTATAAATCAAGTATCTGTACTTCTTACCTTTTGCACAATACCTGGCATGAAAATCCATACTTACTTCTTCCGACTTTCTTATAATAATATCTTCGGGAAGCATCCTGTTTAAAGCATACGAAAATCTGTCATGCGGAATATTAGACTTTGTAAAAAAGTTTGCTACTTGCCCATATGCATGAACCCCTTGATCTGTCCTGCTTGAACCGTTAATATTTATTACTTCTCCGGTTAATCCATAGATTGCCTTCTCAACTGTTTCCTGCACTGTTTTGGCATTTGACTGGCTCTGCCAACCGTGATAATTGGTTCCGTCGTATTCAATTATTAACTTGACGTTTTTCATTGTTTTAACCTCTTTCATTTCGTTTATTCCATAAAGCAGGCGCAATTAAAGGACACATATCATGTGCCCCCTAAAAAGCTCTAAGGGGCATTGCCCCTTTCGCTTCAACCTCTTAATGAATAACTGAAATATTAGCCAAATCAAAATTATAGTGTTCCATAACGCAACTTATTTCATTCAATAGTTTACATTTTCCCAAGCATAGCTGCTCCAATTACTCCTGCATCATTTCCCATCAATGCAGTCTTAATTTGTGTCTGTGGAATTTCTTCCCTGCTAAATACCCCTGCGCTGACCAATTCTCTCAGTGGCTTAAGCAGGTACTCACCTTCCTTACAAACTCCACCGCCAATGACGACTACTTCAGGCATAAAGATATTTATAACATTTATAAGTCCTTCAGCTATATATTTTATATACTGTTTAACAACTCTATCGCCAACTTCATCACCCTGCTTTGCTGCGTCAAAAGCAGTCTTTGCATTTATTTTTGAATAATCACCATCAATAAGCTTGTTAATTATAGAATTGGGGTTCTCCTTAGCTGCTTTTTCAGTCTGCCTTATTAATGCAGTAGCTGAAGCATATGTTTCCCAACAACCTTTTCTTCCGCAAGTACACTGCACTCCGTCGCAATTTATAATCATATGGCCGATTTCTGCACCAGCATAGTTAAATCCACTGTAAATCTTACCATCAATAATTATTCCGCCGCCAATACCTGTTCCCAGTGTAATTGTAACAGAATGTTTTGCACCCTTTGCACTTCCTGCAACGCCTTCTGCAAGTGCTGCACAGTTTGCATCATTATCCAGAAATACAGGCAGATTGATATACTTTTGCATTTCTGCCCTCAAAGGAACATTTCTAAAGTTCAGATTACCGCTGAATATAAGTACACCTTCGTCACAATTTGGAGTACCAGGACTTCCGATACCAATATTCTTTACCTCTTCTATACTTACACCTGCTCCTTTAATTACTCTTAAAGTCAGGTCAGCCATATCCTTTACAATCTCTGTATAATGTCTTTCCCTGTAAGTTGGAATGCTTTCCTGATAAATAATTTTTCCTTCATCATTAACCAGACCTGCAGCAATATTCGTTCCACCAAGATCAATCCCCACGTAATACATAACTATCCTCCCAAATTTATTGATAATTGATTTATTTTACAATTCATATGTATTCAGACAACTGTAAATGTACACAAATAATTATACAAGCAAATTTAAGTCTTGTACATATATTATATACTTAGTATTTCAGTTACTCCAAAAAATTGCTATTTCAACTATTAGCACTACTACAGATACCAGTACATCAACTCTTGAAAAACTTAACTCCTTCATTCTTGTTCTTCCAATTCCACCTCTGTAGCACCTCGCATTCATTGCATCTGCAAGTTCATCAGCCCTCCTGAAAGCACTTACAAATAACGGTACTAATATAGGAACAAAGCTTTTAGCCCTCTGAACGATATTACCTGAATCGAAATCAGCCCCCCTTGATGTCTGGGCTTTCATAATCTTATCAGTTTCCTCCAGCAGCGTGGGTATAAACCTTAGTGCAATTGTCATCATCAATGCAAATTCGTGTACCGGGACTTTTATACGTTTTAAGGGTCCAAACAGTCTCTCTATTCCATCAGTAAGAGCTATTGGTGTAGTTGTCAACGTAAGCAGTGAAGTACTTATGACAAGTAAGGAAAGCCTTAGTGCCATTTTTGCTGCCAAATCCAATCCTTCAATAGTAATTGTAATAAATTTAAATTTGAAAATGGCTGTCCCGGGAGTAAAAAAGATATTCATAATTGCTGCAAAAACAACAATAAACATAATGGGCTTGAGGCCCTTTAAAGTATACTTCACCGGTATTTTTGAAACAATGATGGCAAAAAAGCTGAATATTGCAAACAGTAAAAAAGCTGTATAAGATTCTATAACCAATATCGTTATCATAAATACTATTGTCAACACAATTTTAACTCTTGGGTCTGTCCTGTGTATAATTGATTCCCCCGGAAAGTACTGACCCAGTGTTATATCTTTTATCATCGTCTTTCCACCTTAATGCTTCCTTAAGTATTTGATAAGTTCGGCCTTTGCCTCGTTTACGGTAAAAATATTTTCATTTATTTCAGGTATATAATTTTTGATTTTCTTCATAAAGTATGTTATCTGAGGTACCGACAAGCCGATTGTCTCAAGTCTTTCAGCTTGCTTAAAAATCTCTGAAGGAGCTCCATCCATTTCAACAGCTCCCATATTCATGACTATAACCCTTTTCACCAGCCTAGCTATATCTTCCATACTGTGCGATACAAGAATCACTGTAATCCCCAGCTTCTTATGTAGATTTGAAATTAACTCATATATATCATCTCTACCCTTTGGATCAAGACCTGCGGTTGGTTCATCAAGTACAAGTATTTTCGGCTCAAGGACCAAAACACCGGCAATGGCAACTCTTCTCTTTTGCCCTCCTGATAACTCAAAAGGTGACTTAAATAAAACTTCATCCCTAAGTCCTACCGTTTGGATGACTTCATTGACTTTTTCTTCAATCTTTACCTTCTCAATACCTCTTTTCTCTAAGCCAAACGCTATATCCTTAAAAACTGTCTCTTCAAATAATTGATGCTCAGGATATTGAAATACGATACCAACCTGGTTTCTCAGTTCTTTTGTATTCTTTCTAGATATACCAAAACCCTCTACATATATGCTGCCACCTGCCGGCTTAAGAAGTCCGTTCAGGTGTTGAATAAGCGTTGATTTACCAGATCCCGTGTGCCCTATAATACCAAGAAACTCACCATCAGCAATATCAATATTTATACTATCAAGTGCTTTTTTCTCAAACGGAGTTCCCTTCGCATAAATATATGAAAGGTTCTCTACTTTAATTGCCATTATGCCTCCAAATACCTTTTACCTATTCTTCTAAAATTTCAAAAGCCTTTATTTATACTGCATATGTTATAAGTCGCTTTTCATTTATTAAAGCAGTGTTTATACTTCTATTTAAATTTCTACAACAACGCATTATAATATTTATACACTTTTTAGCGTATTACTTCAAGCCTGTAATACTAATGTTTAAAAAAAGATTATTGCCCTTTAATCTGCTAATTGTGCTCTGTATCCCAACTCTTTTAGGACATAAGTGGCTTAGTACATATAATCTCATTTAAAATATTATGAAAGGCTAGAAATTAGTAATGTTAAAATGCACTAGTTATGTGCTATAATCAAGTGTATCTTTTACAATATTGAGCTTAGTGATAGTAAACTATATGTTTTACTACTGTTTTTACTTAGAGCTTTAGTGACCTTAAACAGTTACTTAAAAAAGTGGAAATAATATTTTCACTATCCTTATATCAATTTGGAAAGATTAATAGTAAATGCTTTTGTAAATTATAAATCTTGACATATAAATGCTTTCTTAGCAAATGGAGGAATTATGGCTAAAGTTTTATTGGTTAAAGGCAAGGAAGAAAGAGTTTTATCAGGACATCCCTGGATTTTTAAGAGCGATATTGATAGAATAATGGGCAATCATCGGAATGGAGAAATTGTAGATGTATACAGCAGTCGTAATAGATTTTTAGGCAGAGGTTATTTAAATACCAAATCTCAAATTTCCTTAAGAATGATGACTTATGAACAGGAAGAAATAAATTACGATTTTTTGTATAAAAGAGTCCTCTCCGCATGGGAATATAGAAAAAGAGTCGCGGATATAAATAGCTGTAGAGTTATATTTGCAGAATCGGATTTTTTACCTGGACTCATTGTAGACAAGTTTTCGGATTACCTTGTCGTACAAACGCTTACACTTGGAATTGACAGATTTAAAGATGATATAGTAAAGATCCTGAATGAAATAATTAATCCAATAGGTATATTTGAAAGGAATGATGTACCTGTTAGAGAGCTTGAAGGACTTAACCAGCAAAAAGGATTCCTCAAAGGTCCTTTTGATACGAATGTCGAAATGGTTGAAAATGGAGTTAAATTCTTAGTTGATGTTGAAAACGGCCAAAAGACAGGTTTTTTCCTTGACCAAAAAGAGAACAGAGCTGCCCTAAAGCCTTTTGTAAAAGATGCCAAGGTTTTAGACTGCTTTTCACATACAGGTTCATTTGCTCTTCATGCCGGTTATTATGGTGCTTCAAATGTACTTGGAATAGATATTTCTGACCACGCAGTAGAATGTGCATCAAGAAATGCTAAATTAAATAATCTTGATGGAGTGTGCACATTTGAAGCTGCCAACACATTTGACAAGCTAAGAGAATTTTATGACACCAATGAGCAATTTGATACTATAATATTAGACCCTCCTGCCTTTACTAAAACCAGAGGTGCAGTTGAAGGAGCAGTAAGGGGCTATAAAGAAATAAATTTAAGAGCCATGAAGATAATTAAGCCAGGTGGCTTCCTTGTCACCTGTTCGTGCTCACACCATGTAGATTCGGATTTATTTATGGACATAATTTATAATGCTGCATATGACGCACGAAAGAATGTAAGACTTATTGAGTATCGTTCGCAGGCAAAAGATCATCCCATACTTCTTGCTTCGGAAGAAACTGAATATCTAAAATGTGCTATATTGCAGATATTCTAAGACAGTTATATCTAAGAATCCTCTTAGAGTGAACAGTTAAATTATAGATCAAGGAGGCTTCACTTATGGAGCATTATTACTCCCAAAACCCAAGTGTATCACATGATGAAAATAAAATTAATTACAAGCTGAATAACATTGAACTTGAATTTATAACTGATGCAGGAGTGTTCTCTAAGAAAAAAGTAGATTTTGGAAGCGACCTCCTCATTAATTCCATACCGCAAATTACCGGGGAAATACTTGATATCGGTTGTGGGTATGGAGTAATAGGCATTTCACTCTCTCGTTTATTTCCTTCTGCAAAGGTAACCATGATTGATATCAATGAAAGGGCTGTAGATTTGACAACCCGCAACATCAAACTCAATCATGCAAATAATGCTGGAGCTTTACAAAGTGATGGCTTCATAAACGTTACAGGGATGTTTGATGTGATTGTAAGCAATCCGCCTATTAGAACAGGTAAAAAAGTTATCTATCCTATATTTGAGCAAAGTATTAACTATCTTAACGCTAATGGATCTATATATATAGTAATACAGAAAAAGCAAGGCGCTAAGTCGGCTTTTGACAAACTTGAATCAATTTATGGGAACTGTGAAATGATAAACAAAGACGCAGGCTACTGGATACTAAAGAGTACAAAATTTGTTTGATTCATTTACTTTTAAATAACTGAAATATTACTTTGGATTTTCTCATGGATGGTTTCCCTTTGCTACTCTACTCGCCCGAATTTAGGCCATTTTTTCGAATTTCCCAAATAAAAAGGAAAGATATAGCTTTTACTTAGCTCTTTCCTTTTTATTTCATAAAGCATGTTGCTCCCTAAGTTTTCTAAAGAAGCTTCTTAATTGCCTCTGCTGCTTCGTCTACATCAATTATATTTGTGGGTAAATCAAACCCTTCATTTTTTAGTTCAAATAGCAGTTCTGTAACCTGAGGTACATCAAGGCCTAATTTTTTTATATCTTCAACCGCTGAAAAAACTTCTTTCGGTGTACCGTCTTTTACAATTCTGCCTTCGTCAATAACGAGTACCCTATCACCATAGACAGCTTCATCCATATGGTGCGTTATATGTATAACAGTTATTTTTTCTTCAATATTTAACTTTTTCATAACTGTAAGAACTTCTCTTCTTCCAACAGGATCAAGCATTGAAGTCGCTTCATCCAATATAATGCACTTTGGCTTCATTGCTAGAATTCCTGCAATTGCTACTCTTTGTTTTTGTCCTCCTGATAAGTTGTGAGGTGCGGACGTTCGCTGCTCCTCCAACCCTACAACTTTTAGTGAATCTTCTACTCTAAGTTTTATTTCATCGGACGGTACCCCCAAATTTTCAGGCCCAAAAGCAACATCTTCTTCAACCGATGTAGCTACTATCTGATTGTCAGGATTTTGGAATACCATTCCCACTGACTGTCTTATGTCCCAAAGCTGCTCATCTTCTGCCGTGTTGAAGTTGTTTATATAAACTGTACCTTTTGTTGGCAGAATTAGAGCGTTTGTTAGCCGAGCAAATGTTGATTTACCTGAACCATTTCTCCCAATAACTACAACGAATTTCCCCTGGTCAACTTTTATATTCAACCCAGAAACAGCTGGTCTGTTTTCAATTTCATCATGACTTTTGTATTTGTAGTCTGCGTCATCAAATCTAATAATCTGTCTGTCCATAAACAATACCATTCCCTAAAATTAAAAGAGGATTAGAGTGGAAAATAAGTCCACCTAATCCCCATAGTTCATTTTCTTATACAAACTCTAATATTACAACTTCAGCTCCATCGCCTTTTCTTGGACCTACTTTATAAATTCTAGTATATCCGCCATTTTTATCCTTGTACTTAGGAGCAATTTCATCAAAGAGCTTATTTGTAAGGCTTATTGTATTACCTTCAGCATCTTTAATTTTGTAGAACCAATTCATAGCTTTTCTTCTTGCATTAAGTCTTGAAGGATTATCTACAGCTTTCATATCTGTTTTAATTTCCCTCTCATTAACGAAATAAGCTTTGCCATTTTTAGATGTAACCTTGTTAGTTATTTTTACACCTTTTGGATCTAATTTAACAGCACTTACTTTAACTTGTTTTGCTGTAGTATTATCGCACTCTTTAACAGCTAATGCAATAAGCTTTTCAGCAATATTTTTAACTTCCTTGGCTCTAGCCTCGGTAGTTTCAATTTTACCATTTTCAAAGAGAGACGACACCAAACCCTTGAGCATTGCTTTTCTTTGGTCAGTTGCACGTCCTAATTTTCTTTGCGCTGGCATTCTTATACCTCCTTTACAACAAATCTTGTTGGCTTATTTTTGTTAAGCATTTGTTTAGTCTTCGCTCGGAGCTAATGCCAAACCTAATGCTTTGAGCTTGTTGAAAACTTCTTCCAGAGACTTTCTTCCAAGATTTCTAACCTTCATCATGTCTTCTTCAGTCCTGTTTGTGAGGTCTTCAACAGTATTTATTCCTGCTCTCTTTAAGCAGTTGTATGATCTAACTGACAAGTCAAGTTCTTCAATTGTCATTTCAAGAACTTTTTCCTTCTTAGTTTCTTCTTTTTCAACCATGATTTCAGCGTTCTTAGCGTTATCCGACAAATCTATGAACAGATTCAAATGTTCACTCATTATCTTTGCACCAAGGCTGATTGCCTCATCCGGCTTAATACTACCGTTAGTCCATACCTCAAGTGTCAATTTGTCATAGTCTGTTACCTGACCAACACGTGTATTTTCAACAGTATAGTTTACTTTACTTACCGGAGTATAAATAGAATCAACAGGTATAACACCAATAGGCTGACCTGGATGCTTGTTCTTTTCAGCCGAAACATAGCCGCGTCCTTTATCTAGCGATAACTCCATGTAAAGCTTATGATCACCACTTAAGGTTGCTATTTTGTGTTCAGGATTTAGGATTTCAACATCCGCATCTGCTTTAATATCAGCTGCAGTCACTTCTCCCTCTCCATCAGCATCAATATAAACAACTTTTGGTCCATCTCCATGAAGGTTTAAGGCTAAACCTTTTACATTAAGAATAATCTCTGTCACATCTTCAACTACACCAGGTACAGTTGAAAACTCATGTAATACACCGTCTATCTTTATTGAAGTTACAGCTATTCCAGGTAAAGATGAAAGTAAAATCCTTCTTAATGAATTACCAAGAGTAATTCCATATCCACGCTCTAAAGGCTCAACTACAAATTTGCCATAAGTGTTATCTTCGCTCGAAATCACACATTCTATTTTAGGCTTTTCAATTTCTATCATCAAAAACCCTCCTTTTTATAACAAATTTATTTTTTTGAGGGCAACTGATTCAATATTCTTTATCTCTAAACAAACCATATATTGAACTTCCATCTCTAAATTCAGAATCCTCAGTTGCTGAACCAAGCAAGTACACTTAATACTTATTATCTCTTTATTACTTGGAATATAACTCAACTATAAGGTTTTCTTTTAAAGGTAAGTCAACATCTTCTCTTGATGGAAGAGCAACTATTTTACTTGTAAGATTTTCAGCATCAAGTTCAAGCCACTTTGGAACAGCTTTTCCTGATGTGATATCTGCAATTGCCTTTATCTTTGGAGATGATTTGCTCTTTTCAACTACAGCTATAGCATCACCCAATTTTGTCAAATAAGATGGTATATTAACCTTCTTACCATTTACAGTGAAATGGCCATGTCTAACTAATTGTCTTGCTTCAGGTCTTGATGTAGCAAGTCCTAATCTATATACCACGTTATCAAGTCTTAATTCTAGGAGTTGGAGAAGGTTATCACCAGTAACTCCCTTTTTACTAACTGCCATTTCAAAATACTTTCTGAACTGGCCTTCAAGAACACCATAATATCTTCTTGCCTTTTGTTTTTCACGAAGCTGTATACCATATTCTGATAACTTCTTCCTGCCTTGTCCATGCTGTCCAGGAGCATAACCCCTTCTTGAAACCGAACATTTATTTGTATAGCATCTTTCCCCTTTTAAGAAAAGCTTTTCGCCTTCCCTACGGCAAAGTCTGCAAGATGCGTCGGTATATCTTGCCATTTATTTTTACACCTCCAACGAGTTTTAATTTGTAGATACAAATTTTTCTCTACTAAATAATTACTATTATTTTGAGATTAATGTAATATATTACACTCTTCTTCTTTTTGGTGGTCTGCAACCATTATGAGGGATTGGAGTAACATCCTTTATAAGACTTACTTCAAGACCTGCAGCTTGCAGAGCCCTAATTGCAGCTTCTCTACCTGAACCTGGTCCTTTAACGTAAACTTCAACTGTTTTTAAACCATGTTCCATAGCGGCTTTAGCTGCTGTCTCAGCAGCCATCTGTGCTGCAAATGGTGTACTCTTTCTTGATCCCCTGAAACCAAGAGCTCCTGCGCTTGACCATGAAAGTGCATTTCCCGATACATCGGTTAACGTAACAATTGTATTATTAAAAGTGGAGCGGATATGTGCAGCGCCACGCTCAATATTTTTACGTTCTTTTCTTTTTCTAGTGGGTCTTTTACCACTAGCTGCTGTTTTAGTTGCCATTAAATCGCCAACCTCCTTTTACTATTTCTTTCTTTGAGCTCCAACAGTTCTCTTTGGACCTTTTCTTGTTCTTGCATTTGTCTTTGTTCTCTGACCTCTACATGGCAGACCCATTCTGTGTCTTCTACCTCTGTAGCAGCCAACTTCCATCAATCTCTTGATGTTAAGTGACACTTCTCTTCTCAAGTCACCTTCAACTTTATATTCCTTATCAATACATTCTCTGAGTTTGCTTATTTCATCATCAGTTAAATCTCTGACTCTTGTGTCAGGATTAACACCAGTTTTCTCCAATATCTGGTTTGACAATGTTCTGCCAATTCCAAAGATATAGGTTAATCCAATTTCTACCCTTTTTTCTCTGGGTAAGTCGACTCCGGCAATACGTGCCATCTTTCTTTACACCTCCATAAAAATTCCGTAAAATAACTACTTATGCAAAACAGTCTGTAATTTTAAAATTAAATATATTAAATGAACAATCCAGGGCATAAATAAACTTCCTCTGTCAGATTGGCAAAGAAACATTATTTATGCAGCCGCCCCCGTATGTTATTTTTAATCTATCTGATGACAGTTGACAAAAGACAGTCTATATATATTTAACGATAAGTACTGTCCATTGTCAACTGTCATCTGAAATATTTAACCTTGTCTTTGCTTATGCTTAGGATTTTGACAGATAACCATTACTCTGCCTTTCCTTCTGATTATTTTGCATTTTTCACAAATAACTTTAACAGATGGTTTTACTTTCATGTTTAATCCTCCTTCTACTACTTTGCTCTCCAAGTTATTCTACCTCGGGTCAAATCATAAGGAGATAACTCAAGTGTAACCTTATCTCCCGGCAGAATCCTGATAAAATTCATCCTCAACTTTCCTGATATGTGGGCAAGAATTTTGTGCCCATTATCAAGCTCTACCTCAAACATCGCATTTGGCAATGCTTCTACAACTTTACCTTCAACTTCAATAACATCTTCCTTTGACAAGACTCAAATCCCTCCTTACCTGCTTTGAAACCCATTTCTTTTAGCTAGATTATACTTATTCCTCTTTTGCCTCACCGAATTCCGATAAAGCCTTTCGTATCTCAGAGTTAGAAACTCTAACTTTCTTCTCCAGCTTATCACCTAACGGTATAATAACTTCCCCGGTAATCTTTAAATGCTTTACTTTCTTTCTTTTAGCATTTTCAATTCTTCTAAGGTCTCCGTCTGATATCATCACATAAAATTCATCTATAATATCAATTACAATAAATTTTTTCCCTTCATCCCTGCCAGCCTTTGAATAAACCACTTGCCCAAGGGTTAAGTTCATTTAGTTTCACCTCTGTTTATTGCCTGGATCCTTAGTCCAATATTGTCAATATAACCGGCTCATTCTCCGTCACAGCTATTGTATTTTCATAGTGGGCCGAAAGCATACCGTCTGCAGTTACAACCGTCCATTTATTTTTGAGAAGCTCAACTCTGTAAGTACCTTCATTAACCATCGGTTCGACAGCTAGTGTCATACCATGTTGTAACCTTGGACCTCTTTCCCTGCTACGGTAATTTGGTATCTGAGGCTCTTCGTGCATTTCCCTGCCAATACCATGCCCTACATATTCCCGGACAACAGTGTATCCATTGGAAGCTATGTAGTCCTCTATAGCAGAAGATATATCAATTATTCTGTTTCCCTCTACTGCATTTTTTATCCCCTCAAAGAAGCTTTGTTTTGTTGCTTCAATAAGCTTTTCAGCTTCAGGAGATATTTTACCTACAGCAAAGGTCCTTGCAGCATCACCATGAAATCCGTTTAAATATGCACCGATATCAATACTTATAATATCGCCATCTTTTAATTCCCTTAAACCTGGAATCCCATGTACAACTTCATTATTTACTGAAGCGCATATACTTGAAGGATAGTCTATTCCACCTGGGTACGGACACTTGTAACCTTTAAAAGAAGGTATTGCACCACTTTTTCTGATGACTTCTTCTACAATCCTATCCAGTTCTAAAGTCGTAACACCAGGCTTTATAGACTCTTCAACTTTCTTATGAGCAAGCGCTACAACTTCCCCAGCCTTTCTCATAAGATCCAACTCATTTTTTGTTTTTATCGATATCATTTACATTCCACCTAAAGCTTTTTTTACACAGCTCGTAGTATCATCGATATTATCTTGTCCTTCAACAGTGACAAGCTTGTTATCTTTCTCATAATACTCAATAAGAGGTTCAGTTTGCTTATGATAAGTTGAAAGTCTCTGAAGTACAGTTTCTTCCCTGTCATCTTCTCTTTGAATAACAACTTCACCACAATTTTTACAAACATTTCCCTCTGCTGGTGGATTGAAAACTACATGGTAGCTCATTCCACACTTTGTACATACTCTACGGCCGCCCATCCTTGTGATTATTTCACTATCCGGAACTTCGATATTCAATACTACGTCCAAGGTAGCTCCCATTTCATTAAGGATTTCATCAAGCTTCTCCGCCTGATAAACCGTCCTAGGAAAGCCGTCAAGTATAAAACCCTTTTCGCAGTCAGACTGTTTCAGTCTGTCGCTTACTATATCAATTGTAACTTCATCAGGTACAAGTAATCCCTTATCAATATATTCTTTGGCTTTCTTTCCAAGTTCAGTGCCATTCTTTATATTGCTTCTGAATATATCTCCTGTAGATATATGAGGTATCTTATACCACTCTGAAATATTTACTGCCTGTGTCCCCTTACCTGAACCGGGGGCACCTAATAGTACAACTTTCATCTCTTGCCTCCAAAATACGCAAATCACAAAGATCTATATAGTACTTTTGCAAAACATTATATTCATTTCTGACAAATGTTTTACAAATGTACTTTTTTTGTGGTCTGTATGTCTACATAATCTTACTCTAAAAATCCTTTATAGTGTCTCATCAACATCTGTGATTCAATCTGTTTAACAGTATCTAATGCAACACCAACAAGGATCAAAACGCTGGTTCCAGAAAACCAAACGTTATCAATATGAGTTATAGCCCCAACTACAGATGGGAAAATCTGAATCACCGCAAGGAATAATGCTGAGAACCATGTAATTCTATTTAAAACTTTAGTAATGTAATCTGATGTAGGCTTACCAGGTCTTATTCCAGGTATAAATCCACCGTTCTTCTTCATATTGTTTGCAAGTTCAACAGGATTGAACTGGATATACGTATAGAAGAATGTAAAGAACATTATCAATAAACCAGACAATATTGATATTTCAATATGGCTTTGCATATTTCTAAAATATTTCACAATCCAATTTTCCGAGGTTGGTGCAAAGAACCCAACCAATGTTGATGGTAATGCAACAAAAGACATAGCAAATATGATCGGAATAACGCCGGCAAGATTAACCTTGATAGGTATGTGTGTACTCTGTCCGCCGTACATCTTTCTACCTACAACTCTCTTTGCATACTGTACTGGTATTCTTCTTTCAGCCTGTTGTATCCAAACAACTAAAGCTATTATAAGTAAGAACACGAAAAGTACAGCTGCGAGTCCAAGAACTCCAAGAATTCCGGTTCCACCAAACTTACCCATTTTAAAGTTACTCCATAGTGCCCAAGCACCTTGAGGCGCCCTGGAAACAATACCACCAAAAATCAAAAGCGAAATACCATTTCCTATGCCATACTCGGTTAACTGTTCTCCTAGCCACATCAGGAACGCAGTACCTGCAGTGAAAGACAATGTAATAGTGGCAAATGCAAACACTCCTGGGTTTGAAACTGCGCCTCTGAGTCCAAAATATAGTCCAGTTGCTTGCAAGAAAGCTAAAACAACTGTTCCATACCTAATATATCTACCTATAATCTTTCTGCCTTCTTCGCCTTCCTTAGCAAGTTGTTCAAGTTTCGGAATTGCTACGGTTAAAAGCTGCATAATGATCGAAGAGTTTACATATGGTGTTATGCTCATCGCAAATATTGTGGCATTTGAAAATGCACCGCCCGAGACTATATCGAAGAAGCCGAATATTGTTCCAGTACCAGCTAATTCTTTAAGTTTTGATGCAATCATTCCAGGTACAGGTACGTGAGAACCTAACCTGAATATAATAAGTATAACCAAACTTATAAGCATTTTTCTTCTTAAATCGGGAATTTTAAAGGCATTTTTTATAGTTTCAAGCATTCCACCCATATTATATCACCTCGGCCTTTCCTCCCGCAGCCTCAATTTTCTCTGAAGCCGTCTTCGTAAATCTTGCTGCTTTAACTGTAAGTTTCTTACTAAGCTCGCCATTTCCTAAGATTGCAACTCCATCAACGACTTTCTTTACAAGTCCTTTTTCAATTAATACTTCAGGTGTTATAACTGTACCGTTTTCGAAAGCATTTAGATCTGATACATTTACCTCAGCATATACTTTCGCAAACAACTTATTGTTAAATCCTCTCTTTGGAATTCTTCTATAGAGAGGCATCTGTCCACCTTCGAAACCAGGTCTTACCCCACCACCTGCACGTGCATTTTGTCCTTTATGACCTTTGCCTGCAGTTTTTCCATTACCTGTACCGACACCTCTGCCTTTTCTTTTAGGAGCTTTTGATGAACCTGGTGCAGGCTGTAATTCAAACAACTTCATGGATTACACCTCCTTTTTAAACTTCTTCTACTGATAAAACATGTTCTACTTTTTTTATCATTCCTCTAATTTGTTCATTGTCCTGTTGCTCAACTACGGATCTTATCTTTCTCAATCCTAAAGCTTTCACAGTAGCTAACTGACCATCTTTAAGTTTATTGGTACTCTTTACCAAAGTAATTTTAAGCTTAGCCACTAGAGTTCCCTCCTAACCTAATACTTCTTCTACAGTTTTATTTCTGAGTTTAGCCACTTCTTCTACTGTCTTCAAACGTGAAAGTCCTTCAATAGTAGCGTGAACCATATTTATAGGATTATTTGATCCTAAAGACTTTGTCCTTATATCACGAATCCCTGTGAGTTCAAGAACCGCTCTTACAGGTCCACCAGCTATAACTCCAGTACCTTCTCCTGCTGGCTTAATTAATACTTTACCAGCACCATATTCTCCAGTTACCTCGTGTGGAATTGTTGACTCAACTAAAGGCACTTTTATTAGATTCTTCTTAGCATCTTCTATACCTTTTCTGATAGCATCAGGTATTTCAGCAGCTTTACCCATTCCAGCGCCTACATGCCCGTTTTCGTCACCAACAACAACCAAAGCACTGAAACGGAAGTTTCTACCACCCTTAACAACCTTGGTAACACGACCGATGTTTACTACTTTTTCTTTTAACTCCAATACACTGGCATCAATACGTTGCAATTGTTCTCCCTCCTTCTACTAAAACTCTAAGCCTGCTTCTCTAGCAGCTTCTGCTAATTCTTTTACACGTCCGTGGTATATATAACCGCCTCTATCAAACACGACTTTCTTAATTCCGCTATTTAAAGCTTTAGTAGCTACCAACTTACCAACTTCTTTGGCTGCATCCTTATTTCCACAAAAGCTAAGTTTACCTTTAATTTCTTTGTCCAGCGTTGAAGCTGATACAAGAGTCTTTCCTGTGGAATCATCTATAATCTGAGCGTACATATTGCTTAAACTTCTAAATACGTTCAAACGTGGACGTTCAGTAGTTCCAACTACCTTTTTACGTACTCTTGCGTGCTTTCTAACTCTAGCTATATTAGAACCAGGTTTTGTTATCATTTAGTCTCACTCCTTTTTACTTCTTACCCTTACCGCCGGTTTTACCCTCTTTGCGTCTGATAATTTCAGTTTCGTACTTGATACCCTTACCCTTATATGGTTCAGGCTCTCTCTTGCTTCTTATTTTAGCAGCAAATTCGCCCACTACCTGTTTGTCTATACCTTTAACAATAATCTTGTTTTGAGCAGGTACATCAACAGTTATTCCTGCAGGTTCTTCCATTTCAACAGGATGGGAGTATCCTAAAGTAAGAACTAATTTCTTTCCTTGCTTTTGTGCTCTGTATCCAACACCGTTTATATCCAATGCTTTTTCAAAACCTTGAGTTACTCCAGTAACCATGTTGTTTATTAAAGACCTTGTTAAACCGTGAAGAGCTCTATGTTGTTTTTCATCGGATGGTCTTTCAACTAATATCTTACCATTTTCAATCTTAATTGTCATATCTTTATGAAATTCTTTTTCTAAAGTTCCTTTTGCCCCTTTAACAGTCAAAGTATTATCTTTAAGCTTTACATCTACTCCGGCTGGTATAGTTACGGGCATTCTGCCAATTCTTGACATCTTTTTGCCTCCTGTTCTTAATATTGAGAGTTCCGAATCTTATCGGAAACTCTTTTCAGAATCTAATATTCCTTTAGATACTCAACTGTAAAGATAAATTTACGATTTGCTATTCAAGTCAAACAGCATCTCATCAAATTTATCTAATTTACATTTGGGTATCAATATTACCATACGAATGCTAAAACTTCTCCTCCAACGCCTTCCTTACGAGCCTTCTTGTCTGTCATAATACCTTTTGAAGTTGAAATTATAGCTATTCCCAGGCCTCCAAGTACTTTAGGTACTTCTCCCTTGCCTGTGTAAACTCTAAGACCAGGTTTACTGATTCTCTTTATACCTGTAATAATATTTTGCTTATTTCCGGTATATTTTAGAGAAATTCTCATTATTCCCTGTTTACCATCATCAATTTCTTCAACACTCTTTATAAAACCTTCTTCTAATAGAATACCTGCTATAGACCTCTTCAAATTAGAAGCTGGTATATCAACTGTAACATGTTTTGCAGAACTAGCATTTCTTATCCTGGTCAACATATCTGCTATGGTATCAGTCACTTGCATATGTTTAACCTCCTTTCGTAAGTTTACTACCAACTTGCTTTTCTAACACCAGGTATCTGACCTTTGTAAGCCAGCTCCCTGAAGCAAAGACGGCATATTCCGAATTTCCTGATATAGGCATGTGGCCTTCCACATAATTTACATCTATTATAAGCTCTTGTCTTAAACTTAGGCGCTCTTTGCTGCTTTATAACCATTGATTTTTTTGCCACGCTCTAATCCCTCCTTTAGCTCTGGCTAAACGGCATACCGAGCAACTTAAGAAGCTCTCTTGCTTCTTCATCGTTCTGAGCCGTTGTAACGAATGTTATATCCATTCCTCTTATCTTTTCGACTTTATCGTAATCTATTTCAGGGAAAATAAGCTGATCTTTTACTCCCATTGAGTAATTACCTCTACCGTCAAAAGAATTTACCGGAACACCTCTAAAATCTCTAACTCTTGGTAGGGCAATATATAAAAGTCTATAAGCAAACTCATACATCATATTCCCTCTAAGAGTTACCTTACAACCTATATTCATTCCTTGTCTCAGCTTAAAAGCTGCAACTGACTTTTTCGCCTTTGTTATAATAGGCTTTTGTCCTGTTATAAGAGCCATGTCATTAGCAGCAGCATCTAATGCCTTTGCATTTTCCTTAACATCGCCTACACCCATATTTAAAACTATCTTTTCCAATTTGGGTATCTGCATTGCACTTGTATATTTAAACTTTTCTTTTAAAGCTGGTGCAACTTCTTTAACATATTTGTCTTTCAAACTTGGCATTTATAAACCTCCTTTCAAAAAGAGTATTTCTATCCCTTTTTAACTTCCTTAATAGTATCTATAACTTCATTACACTTTTTGCATACTCTATCTTTTTCGCCACTTTCCAAAACTTTTTTACCAACTCTTGTCGGCTTTCCGCATCTAGGACACACTAGCATAACTTTTGAGCTGTGTATAGGTGACTCCTGATGAATAATTCCACCTTGTTGAGTCTGTGATTTTGGTTTCTTGTGTTTTGTAGACATGTTAACGCCTTCTACTAAAACTCTTCCGTTATCTGGATAAACCGCAAGCACTTTTCCTTTCTTGCTCTCATCTTTACCGTTTAATACGATAACAGTGTCTCCTTTTTTTACATGGATCTTACTGTTCAATGTAAGCCGCCTCCTCCCTTATAATACTTCTGGTGCGAGGGACAAAATTTTCATATATTCATTATCCCTTAATTCTCTTGCAACAGGGCCAAATATACGTGTTCCCCTTGGATTCTTATCATCTTTTATAATAACTGCAGCATTCTCATCAAATTTTATATATGAACCGTCTGCTCTTCTAACGCCTCTTTTTGTACGAACTATAACGCATTTAACTACATCGCCTTTTTTAACAACACCACCGGGTGTTGCATCTTTAACCGAAGCAACGATTACATCTCCTATATTGGCATACTTTCTCCAGGAACCACCAAGCACTTTAATGCACATTATCTTCTTCGCCCCTGTGTTATCAGCAACCTTAAGAGTTGATTGTACTTGAATCATGGTTAAACCTCCTTTCGATCATTACTAACGAGCTCTTTCAATAATTTCTACCAGTCTCCATCTCTTATCCTTACTAAGAGGTCTGGTTTCCATAACTTTAACTTTATCTCCAACTTTACACTCATTTTTTTCATCATGAGCCTTAAGTTTATAAGTTGTTTTTATAAACTTCTTATAAAGTGGATGTTTAACAGAACTTTCTATGCTAACAACAATTGTCTTATCCATTTTATCGCTGGTAACTTTACCAACTCTTGTTTTCCTCAATGCTCTTTCTTCCAATTGAATTTACCTCCCTTCAAGGTATTAGGCTTCTATACCCTTTAACTCTCTTTCCCTCATTACGGTCTTTATGCGAGCAATTGACTTCTTAACGTCCTTAAGCTTCATAGGGTTTTCAAGTTGGTTGGTAGCATGTTGAAATCTCAATTTAAACAGCTCCGACTTTAATTCCCCGAGCTCTTTTACTAATTCATCCTGTGATTTATCCCTTATCTCATTAGCTTTCATTTGCTTCACCACCCACTTCTTCTTCACGTGCTACGAATTTACACTTAATGGGAAGTTTGTGCATAGCAAGTCTTAATGCTTCCCTTGCAGTTTCTTCCGGCACTCCAGCTATTTCAAACAGGATTCTTCCTGGTTTAACTACTGCCACCCAATATTCAGGTGATCCTTTACCGCTACCCATACGTGTTTCAGCTGGTTTTGATGTTACTGGTTTGTCTGGAAATATCTTTATCCAAACCTTACCGCCTCTTTTGATGAAACGTGTCAAAGCGACCCTGGCAGCTTCAATCTGATTGCTTGTTATCCATGCTGGTTCAGTAGCTTGTAAACCGAAATCGCCATTTATAACTGTATTTCCTCTTGTAGCTACGCCTCTCATTCTTCCTCTTTGAACTTTTCTACGTTTAACTCTCTTAGGCATTAACATTATTTATCTCCTCCTTCCGTCTTTCTTTCCCTTTTGACAGCTGGAAGAACTTCACCTTTGTATATCCACACTTTAACACCTAATTTACCGTAGGTTGTATCTGCTTCAGCAAATCCATAATCTACGTCTGCTCTAAGTGTCTGAAGTGGAATAGTACCTTCATGATAATGTTCAGTTCTTGCTATTTCTGCACCACCGACACGGCCTGCTACTTGAGTCTTTATACCCTTAGCGCCAAGTTTCATTGACCTTGTCATTGCTTGTTTCATTGCTTTTCTGAATGAAATTCTTTTTTCAAGCTGAGATGCTATATTTTCAGCAACTATTTGAGAATCCAACTCAGGAACCTTGATTTCAGTAATGTTTATCAATACGTTCTTCTGAGTCATTTTTTCAAGCTGCTTCCTGAGTTCTTCAATACCTGCACCACCTTTACCGATTACAAGACCTGGTTTAGCAGTATTTACATTTACTTTTACTTTATTTGCAGCTCTTTCTATTTCAATTCTCGAAATTCCTGATGTATAAAGCTTCTTTTTTATGAACTTCCTTATTTTGAAATCTTCAACAAGAAAATCACTAAAGTTCTTATTTCCAGCATACCATTTGGTATCCCAATCTTTTATTATACCTATTCTTAGGCCATGAGGATTAACCTTTTGTCCCATTATCCACCCTCCTTTTCTATTAGCTTCTTTCCTTAACTACTAATGTTATGTGACTAGTCCTTTTTCTGATCCTGTTTGCTCTACCTTGAGCTCTTGGCATAATTCTCTTTAAAGTAGGTCCTTGATTTGCAAATCCATCTGCTATATACAATTTATCTCTGTCAAGATTGTTATTGTTTGTAGCATTTGATTCAGCTGACCTTAAGAGTTTGAACAATATTTCTGAAGCTGCTTTTGGAGTGTACCTCAAAATAGCATATGCCTCATCAATATTCTTATTTTTAATAAGATCCATTACAATTTTAACTTTTCTTGAAGATATTCTTGCATGCATTAAAATTGCTTTACCTTGGTCCTTACCTATTCCTAATTCTTTCTTTTCAGCCTTTGTAAGCACTGCAGGCTTTTTTGATTTTGTATGTTTTGAGTTATAAACTTCTAATAAATTTTGTTTATTTTCAAGAAGTTCCGCTTGTTCCTTTTTAGCTGCTTTTGCTGCCAATTGGAATTCCTCCTTTCATTGTAGAATTACTTTTACTTTAATGCTGTTGACCTTTCAGTGTGGTTTCCGTGTCCTTTAAAGGTCCTTGTTGGAGCAAATTCTCCGAGTTTGTGTCCAACCATTTCTTCTGAAATATACACAGGTACATGCTTTCTTCCATCATGTACAGCTATTGTATGTCCAACCATCTGAGGGAAAATTGTTGATGCTCTTGACCAACTCTTTAAAACTTTCTTTTCGTTTTGAGCATTCATTTCTTCTATTCTCTTAAGAAGTTTTTCGTGTACAAATGGTCCCTTTTTAATTGATCTACTCATTAAGCCACGTCCTCCTTTCATTTACTACTTGAGTCCAGCTCATATCATTATAAGATTAATTACTTCTGGTTTCTTCTCTTAACAATAAACTTGTCGGATGCTTTCTTCTTCTTTCTTGTCTTCAAACCAAGTGTTGGTTTACCCCAAGGAGTAACAGGACTTGGTCTTCCTATAGGTGATTTACCTTCTCCACCACCATGAGGGTGATCGCATGGGTTCATAACAACACCACGAACTGTAGGTCTTATACCCATCCATCTTTTTCTACCAGCTTTACCGATTGAAACATTTTCATGTTCATGATTTCCAACTGTACCAATAGTAGCTTTGCAGTTTAACCTGAACATTCTTACTTCACCGGATGGAAGTCTAATTTGTGCAGAGTCATTTTCTTTTGCCATAAGCTGTGCTGAAATACCTGCTGATCTAACAAGTTGTGCACCTTTTCCAGGTTTTAATTCAATGTTGTGTATCAATGTACCAACAGGAATATTATGCAACTGAAGTGCATTACCTGGCTTGATATCAGCGTTTTCGCCGGATTCAACCACGTCACCAACTTTAAGGCCTTCTGGAGCTATGATGTATCTCTTTTCACCATCAGCATAATTTAACAATGCGATGTTTGCACTTCTGTTTGGATCGTATTCTATAGCTGTTACATTAGCCTTTATTCCATCTTTATCTCTCTTGAAATCTATTATTCTATATTTTTGTTTTGCTCCTCCACCCTGGTGGCGAACAGTAATCCTACCATATGAGTTTCTACCCGCATTTTTCTTTAAAGGCTGCAACAAAGATTTCTCTGGTTCTGTCTTTGTTATTTCGTCAAATGTCAAAACTGACATATCCCTTCTAGCAGGAGAAGTAGGGTTATACTTTTTAACAGGCATGTATTCTCACTCCTTTATAAATCTTACCTCAAAAGATTATGCTTATTGAGTTACTCCAAATTCTTCAATACTTGTCTTAAGCTTTTTGTTATCAGTTACTGCTTTACCACCTTTAGTCAAGTAGGATGTAGGCTTTGGATTGGTATCAATTTTAACAATTGCTTTTTTCCAATCCGGTCTTGGTCCTTGATGAACACCCATTCTTTTTTGCTTTCCTTCGCAATTAACTGTATTAACTTTAAGAACCTTAACACTAAATAACTTTTCTACCGCTTGCTTAATTTCTGTTTTTGTTGCCTTAACATCAACAATAAAGGTGTACTTTCCAGTTATCGCTTCCATATTACTCTTCTCAGTAATATGTGGTCTTTTTATAATATCTTCAGCTAATCTCATTATGCGTACACCTCCTCAACCTTTGATACAGCATCCTTTGTTATTATAAGTTTGCTGTGCTTCACTATATCATAAACATTAATAGTGTTTGCAAGTAATGTTTTTACTCCAGGTATATTGTTTGCTGATCTTTCAACATTTTCATTCTTATCAGCAATTAATATTACTGCAGTTCCATCAATTTTAAGATTTTTGAGCACTTCTGCCATTTGCTTAGTCTTTATTTTATCGAAATTCAACTTGTCGAGAACTATTATTTCATTCTCACTTACTTTCGATGAAAGTACAGACTTTAATGCAAGTCTCTTAACCTTCTTTGGAAGTGTGTATCTGTAGCTCCTTGGTTTAGGACCTAGAACAATACCACCTTTGATCCATTGTGCAGAACGAATACTTCCTTGTCTTGCTCTACCTGTACCTTTTTGTTTCCATGGCTTAATACCACCGCCACGAACTTCACTTTTTGTCTTTGTAGACTGAGTACCCTGTCTTTTATTTGCCAGTTGGTTCACAACTGCCTGATGAACAACTTCTTTATTTACATCAATACCAAAAACAGCTTCGCTTAAATCTATATCTCCAACTACCTTACCGTTCATATCATATAAATCAACTTTTGGCATTTTACTTCCTCCTTTCGCCTTTTCTATTTACCAGACTTTACAGTATTCTTTATAATTACGAGACCACCTTTTGCACCTGGAACAGCGCCTTTAACCAATAAAAGGTTTCTCTCAGCATCTACACGAACTATATCAAGGTTTTGAACTGTTACTCTTTCAACACCCATATGTCCTGGAAGTTTTTTACCTTTGAAAACTCTTGCAGGGCTAGTATTCGCACCCATGGAACCAACTCTTCTATGATACATTGAACCGTGGGTTAACGGACCAGTTTTATGGCCATGTCTCTTCATAACGCCTGCGAATCCTTTACCTTTTGAAATACCTGTAACGTCAATCTTCTCGCCATTCTCGAACATATCCGCTACTTTGATTTCCTGACCTGCCTCATATTTATCAAAGTCATCAGCACGGAATTCTCTAATATACTTTTTAGGTGCTACTTTAAGCTTTGAGAATTGTCCTTTTTGAGGCTTGTTTAGTCTCTTTTCATTTGCATCAGCAAATCCAACTTTAACAGCACCATAACCATCTGTTTCAACTGTCTTTTTTTGTATTACAGTACATGGACCTGCTTGAATTACTGTAACCGGAATTGCCAAACCAGCTTCATTAAATATCTGTGTCATTCCGATTTTTGTACCTAAAATAAATTTCTTCATCAAATTTCCCTCCTGTGGTTATTGGTTCACTCTAACATACCAGCATAATACGCGTTTAAGTGAACTTGACCTTATTTTGAAAGCAATTACTAATTAAAGTTTTATCTCGATGTCAACACCAGCTGGTAAGTCCAGTCTCATAAGTGCATCAACTGTCTTAGGTGTTGGCAACAGTATATCGATTAACCTCTTGTGAGTTCTCATCTCAAACTGTTCACGGGAATCTTTATACTTGTGTGGAGCTCTTAATATAGTTATTATTTCCTTTTCTGTAGGTAGCGGCACTGGCCCCGACACTTGTGCCCCAGTTCTTTTTGCAGTTTCAACTATTTTTTCAGCTGACTGGTCAAGAACCTGATGATCAAATGCTTTCAATCTGATTCTGATTTTTTGTTTGTTTGCCATACATAATCCTCCTTAAAATTGTTACGTACAACAAGATGTTCTCTGTACACTATGCCGGGTGTTTCCTGTTTCGTCGTATAAAAACCCAGGACAAATAACATGCCTTGAAGGCAGTTAAACCTGGGCTAAAAATAAGCAAATTCATGCACAGTTCATATACATCGCAAAATGTACAGTGACTTGTCGCCCGGTTTCTTCGAATCGGACATTCTCCACAAAAGTTACCTACTTAATAGTAGCAATCTCCTGTTTCATCGTATGCCACGTCACAACATTCAATATTTTACTACATATAAAAATATTTTTCAAGTATTTTTTTATTTTTATTTAACTGGAATTAATTGTTTCCATCTGGTTTAGATTAATCTTTATTTTTTAGATAAAACTCAACCCGAAACTCATTCGTTCTTCTCCGATAAACCTATAGGAAAAGAATATATTTCTGTTTCCTTCGAAACATCAATAGTAGATATTTGCTCCAGTAATTATTTCTACGCCAGGTTTCTTTGAAATACCTATATATAAAAAAAACTCGTCTTAAATTAATAAATCTATTAATGATCTTGTACATTATTCATTTCTTATATACCAAACTTTTATTCTTCAATGAAATATTTTATATGTTTGTTGTTGAAAATTCTATTTTCAAAACTCTGGATTTTAGAATGAATATTTTAGAATATTTATTCTTATATAATAGCATTAGTGTATTGGAAACACATTTCATTCTAGAGTTATCATATTACATCTATTAAAAAAAAGGCTCGCAGCTTTTCAAATTTATGTTTATATTTTATTTATATCCAACTTTAATTTTATATATGTTGAAGCATAAAGTTATTTATTTTTAAAGTATATGTTACAAAACTTTGCTGTTGTTTACAATATCACATCTGATTTTTAACCTTATACTATGTTTTTGTATAAAATCTTTGTGGATAAAGTTGTTATAGCGACAACCTTATCCACAAAACAAATCCTAAATTCCGTAACTTTATATCACATAAATTCAAAACCCTTATAAATATAGGATTGTAATTTTTGTGCGTGATATTTTCTATGGGAATTTAGGTTAACATCGCAAACTTTTATCAGAATATCTAGATACATAAAACAAGACCTTATGGCGTAAACCATAAGGTCTTGATATAAATCTGGCAGCGACTTACTTTCCCGGGACGTCTCCATCCAAGTATCATCAGCACTGAGAAGCTTAACTACCGTGTTCGGAATGGGAACGGGTGTGACCTTCTCGTTATAACCACCAGAAAATTGTAAACTTTTTAAGGTTCGATATTTTGCTCTCGCAAATATCGTTATGCACCTTCAAAAATATATAATGTTGGAATCAAGATGAAAAGCGGATTTTCTTCATTAAGACTTCTAAAAGACCTTTTCTACCTGTAAAATATTTGGTCAAGCCCTCGACCTATTAGTACCAGTCAGCTAAATACATTACTGCACTTACACCTCTGGCCTATCAACCATGTAGTCTACATGGGGTCTTACCCTTACGGTGGGATATCTCATCTTAGGGTGGGTTTCACGCTTAGATGCCTTCAGCGTTTATCCCTTCCGAACTTGGCTACCCAGCTATGCACTTGGTAGTACAACTGGTGCACCAGAGGTTCGTCCATCCCGGTCCTCTCGTACTAAGGACAGATCCCTTCAAATATCCTGCGCCCGCGACAGATAGGGACCGAACTGTCTCACGACGTTCTGAACCCAGCTCGCGTACCGCTTTAATTGGCGAACAGCCAAACCCTTGGAACCTACTTCAGCTCCAGGATGCGATGAGCCGACATCGAGGTGCCAAACCTCCCCGTCGATGTGGACTCTTGGGGGAGATCAGCCTGTTATCCCCAGGGTAGCTTTTATCCGTTGAGCGACGGCAATTCCACTTTCATACC
>NZ_JH556653.1:1613029-1615219 GCF_000179595.2 Acetivibrio cellulolyticus CD2
TGCGCAATATTCCCCACTGCTGCCTCCCGTAGGAGTCTGGGCCGTGTCTCAGTCCCAATGTGGCCGATCAACCTCTCAGTTCGGCTACCGATCGTCGCCTTGGTGGGCCATTACCCCACCAACTAGCTAATCGGACGCGGGCTCATCTCACACCGGATTGCTCCTTTGATAGTAAAGTGATGCCACTTCACTATTTTATGCGGTATTAGCACTAGTTTCCCAGTGTTATCCCCCTGTATGAGGCAGATTGCCCACGCGTTACTCACCCGTCCGCCGCTAAGAATATATTGCTATATTCTCCGCTCGACTTGCATGTGTTAAGCACGCCGCCAGCGTTCGTCCTGAGCCAGGATCAAACTCTCTAAAAAATATTTATTAGAGAGCCTTTTGGCTCTAAATTACTTACTCGCGTATATTTGTTTCGCAAGTTACTCAATTAATTAACGAGTTCCTTATCGTCTTACACTGTTTACTTTTCAAAGTCCATTTCCCTCGCTTCGTCAGCGCGGAATCTTATGTTAACATGTCGCTTCATTCTTGTCAACACTTTTTTTAAAACTTTTTTGTGTTAACTTCCGACTCGCCTCTAGTAATACTTTCAGCGTTTTGTTCTCGGCGTCAGCGACAGCTTTATTAATATATCACCTATTTTAGTTTCGTTCAATCTCAATACATAGGCAAAATTACAGAGTAATTTGATTTAGCCTCAATTATACTTCGTAATATGTCAATATCCTCACATATAATTTAAAATACGTCATTCCTATTTGTTTTTTCATTATATTTAGATTGGTTTGTTTAGGTATGGTGACACTACTATAAGATGAAAAACTAGAAAACTAAATTTAAAGCATGCTCTTCATCTAAATTAGATACCGTTTTAGGTCCTATAGATTCAACTTTAATGTTCGTTATCTATATTTCACTTCAACCATATTTGAGTCTAATTAGCCATATGAACAGCGGAAGTAATTTCACCCATTCCTTATATTGTGTGGGTATATTACTGCACCATTGCAATAGTTAACTCCATGAACATCGTCCTGTCCGTAAACGAATGGAATAGCAGCATCAGAATTCATTGCTTGTTTTTGAAGTGTATTTACTGTACCTTGCCATCCATATAATTCTGTGGATCCATATTTGACAAAACGCTACCGCAACAATACTTTTGGATATGATTTGTATTCAAAACATTATATACAGCAGGTTGAAGCATTTAGGCCGCTTTTTGATATAGAGATTATGAATCAACAATTTCAGCTGCTCTTTGATTTATGGATTTTTGAGGAGAAGTAGTTTGACAAGCAACAGGAGCGTTTTGTGTAGTACTATTTTTACAACCACTCATCACAAAAATGAAAGTAACACATAAAAAAATTGATAAAATTTTTTTCACGCTAATCCCTCTTTCATTTTAAATTTGAAACATCACTTTATTTATATACATGTTTGAAGTCTTAGCAAACTTTCCAGGACAAGCAAAATCTTAAATTGTAAATATTTCCCTCCATTAAACTTTTAAAGTCAAGCAACTAAAACAAAACCACCTTTTTTATCATAATTTGTTTGAATTATAGTTCCATAGGTAGTTTCCAAATTTACAAAAAACAAACTTTTAGTATTTCCTTCCAAATAGCCTAAATTCTCAAACTTATATAATACACATACGAAAATCCTTATAAATATGGCATTACAGCTTTTATATGTGATATAAAGTTATCACATATAAAACAATAAAGTTCGTAAAAAATGTGCTTTAATAGACTATTGGCTTATATGTGATATTTTGTACCCTAAATTCCCGAACTTTATATCACATACAATCGAAACCCTTACAAATAGGGTATTGTATTTTTTGTATTATATTTTTTGTATTATATTTTTTGTATTATATTTTTTGTATTATATTTTTTGTATTATATGTGGTATTTTGTACAGGTATTTAGGATTTAGGACAGAAATGAATGAACGCGAAAGATAGGTGTTTACAACTATCAAAACATAAAACAAGACCTTATGGCGTAAACCATAAGGTCTTGATATAAATCTGGCAGCGACTTACTTTCCCGGGACGTCTCCATCCAAGTATCATCAGCACTGAGAAGCTTAACTACCGTGTTCGGAATGGGAACGGGTGTGACCTTCTCGTTATAACCACCAGAAAATTGTAAACTTTTTAAGGTTATG
>NZ_JH556653.1:1615319-1649917 GCF_000179595.2 Acetivibrio cellulolyticus CD2
TCTGCAAAATACTTTTCTTAGAATCGATCTCTCAATTCTTTGATAGTTTTTCTCCAAGTGAATTGTCTTTTTACCATCTCAATGAGTTTTATCCTAAGAGTCACTTGTACTTATTTGTACTAGTTACCCTTTATTTTTCTTCTCATCTTGCTTCACTTTAACATTATATATTTTTCAAGGTGCATATTTCCTGAGCTTTATGGGCTCAGAAAACTAAACAGTGTAAGGAAATTTGGAACTCGGTTGAATCAGCTGTATAAACAACTGATATCGACCAGGCAGTAGTGATACATGCTGTATCACGATACTCCTTAGAAAGGAGGTGATCCAGCCGCACCTTCCGATACGGCTACCTTGTTACGACTTCACCCCAATCATCGGCCCCACCTTCGGCAGCGTCCTCTTTACAGTTAGACTACTGACTTCGGGTGTTGCAGACTCTCATGGTGTGACGGGCGGTGTGTACAAGGCCCGGGAACGTATTCACGGCAGTATGCTGACCTGCCATTACTAGCAATTCCGACTTCATGTAGGCGAGTTTCAGCCTACAATCTGAACTGGGACTATTTTTGGAGATTTGCTCCACCTCACGGCTTCGCTTCCCTCTGTAATAGCCATTGTAGTACGTGTGTAGCCCAGGACATAAGGGGCATGATGATTTGACGTCGTCCCCACCTTCCTCCGATTTGTCACCGGCAGTCTCGCTAGAGTGCCCAACTTAATGATGGCAACTAACAACAGGGGTTGCGCTCGTTGCGGGACTTAACCCAACATCTCACGACACGAGCTGACGACAACCATGCACCACCTGTATCCATTGTCCCGAAGGAAATACCTATCTCTAGGTACGTCAATGGTATGTCAAGCCCTGGTAAGGTTCTTCGCGTTGCTTCGAATTAAACCACATACTCCACTGCTTGTGCGGGCCCCCGTCAATTCCTTTGAGTTTCAACCTTGCGGCCGTACTCCCCAGGTGGGATACTTATTGTGTTAACTCCGGCACAGAAGGGGTCGATACCTCCTACACCTAGTATCCATCGTTTACGGCGTGGACTACCAGGGTATCTAATCCTGTTCGCTCCCCACGCTTTCGCGCCTCAGCGTCAGTTACTGTCCAGAAAGCCGCCTTCGCCACTGGTGTTCCTCCTAATATCTACGCATTTCACCGCTACACTAGGAATTCCGCTTTCCTCTCCAGCACTCAAGAGATACAGTTTCAGATGCAGCGCCGGGGTTGAGCCCCGGAATTTCACATCTGACTTGCATCCCCGCCTACACGCCCTTTACACCCAGTAAATCCGGACAACGCTTGCCACCTACGTATTACCGCGGCTGCTGGCACGTAGTTAGCCGTGGCTTGTTTTTTGGGTACCGTCATTATCGTCCCCAATCAAAGAAGTTTACAATCCGAAAACCTTCATCCTTCACGCGGCGTTGCTGCGTCAGGGTTTCCCCCATTGCGCAATATTCCCCACTGCTGCCTCCCGTAGGAGTCTGGGCCGTGTCTCAGTCCCAATGTGGCCGATCAACCTCTCAGTTCGGCTACCGATCGTCGCCTTGGTGGGCCGTTACCCCACCAACTAGCTAATCGGACGCGGGCTCATCTCACACCGGATTGCTCCTTTGATAGTAAAGCGATGCCACTTCACTATTTTATGCGGTATTAGCACTAGTTTCCCAGTGTTATCCCCCTGTATGAGGCAGATTGCCCACGCGTTACTCACCCGTCCGCCGCTAAGAATATATTACTATATTCTCCGCTCGACTTGCATGTGTTAAGCACGCCGCCAGCGTTCGTCCTGAGCCAGGATCAAACTCTCTAAAAAATATTTATTAGAGAGCCTTTTGGCTCTAAATTACTTACTCGCGTATATTTGTTTCGCAAGTTACTCAATTAATTAACGAGTTCCTTATCGTCTTACACTGTTTACTTTTCAAAGTCCATATTACTTTTGTCTCAGTCGCTCGTTTTGGGCGACTCATATATATTACCACGCTATCTTCACTTTGTCAACACTTTTTTAACTTATTTTTTTCAGTTATTTTTCAGTGCTGTGTCGTGCGACAGCTTTAATAATATAACACCTCAAACACCTATTTTCAACCCACCAAAATCTTATTTCGCATAATTAACAAAGATTATTTCCTGTTTTCTCACTTATCCTTTAAATTCGTAGTTTATAATAATCTTTACTAAGTTAACATATCTAATTATATACATCATGTACGCTTCTTCTGCAACATAAGTGATAAAGCAACACTTAACACCAACAAAAAAAGTATTTGATTAACTCAAATACTCATCAATAACCTATATTTTGTGACTAGTCTAAACTTTTTAAAACCACTATTTTGTTTCCCTTAAAATTATATTTAACACTATCGCAAAGATTTCTTACTATAAGTAAACCTCTTCCGCCCTCTTTCAGCTCACACAACTCTGTAAGATTTTCAGGTCTTACAATACAGTTTCTTTCAAAACCTTCGCCCTCATCCTCAATAATAAAATACACATAGTTTTTGCTAATACCTGTTCTAATCTTAACCTGCTTCGCACTGTCTTCTTTATTACCGTGTTTGATTGCATTTTGCAATAACTCATTTAAAACAACCTTTAATTCAAACAAAGTGTCTTCCTTTAAAGGTCCATGACTTTCAAGAATAAAACCTACTATATTATTAACAGAATTACGTATATTACATAACTCACTGGCTATCTTCAAGTCACATAATTTTAACACTTTCAAAGCACTATTCCCCTTAAGTTAATAATATTTTTAAACCCAATATAATAATACCCACTAAAATTAAGTCGTAAACATTATCAACTATATAACTTATATTTTCATTATATTCTATTTAATCAGTAACCTCCGGAACCTATCCAAAACCTTTTTCTCAAGCCTCGAAACATACATTTGAGATACTCCCAGCCTTTCAGCTATTTCTTTCTGTGTTCTGTTGTTGAAATATCTCATATCAATAAACTCTTTCTCAGCGTCATTAAATTTATCCAGACTTTTTTTCAGAAAATCCCTATTCTCAATCTTCTCAAAGGTAGCATCCTCTTCACCAATAGTTTCGTGAAGTTCAAGATCATCGTCCGTATAAACATTTTGATCAAAAGATTGCAAGTTGTGTGCGTTATTGGATTCGATTATTTCCATAACTGTCTCTTCACTTATATTAAGGTATTTTGCTATTTCATCAATTCGCGGGGGTCTTGACAGCTCTTGTGTTAAACTCTCACGGGCATGGCTGACTTTCTGATATACTTCATATATCCTTCTGGGTATTCTTATTACAGAAGCCTTATCTCTGAAAAACCTTTTAATTTCGCCTATAAGAGTCGGAGTTGCAAAGCTGGCAAACTTGACTCCTTTGTCCGGGTCAAAACGCTCAACAGCTTTTATCAGTGCAATAGAAGCAACCTGATAGATATCCTCGTAATCTATCCCCCTATTTACAAACTTCTTTGATATTATTTCTGCAAGATAGAGATACTTGCTTACAATTTCATTTCTGACCTCCACACTCTGGCTATTCTTAAAATTTTCAAACAAGCTATGGCTGTCGTCATTTGAATTGGTAATATTCTCAATATTCTGTGCCATAACTAAATATTCTCCTCAAGTACTTTTGACATGGATAAGATGTAATTATTATGAGTACATAGCTCAACACTATCCATTAATGCATTTATTATATCGATTGCCAACTGATCATTTTCAATATCAAAAATACACTTCAGCGAAGTATCTTCACATGCAAAAGTAACTTTTAGCTCTTTCTCCGAGATATTAAAGATAATTTTATAGGTATCGGTAATCTTACTTCCTAAGTTGACAATCTTACTACATACTTCTGATATTGCCACCTTAATATCTTCAATAGTCTCTATATCAAACCTCACCCTGTTAGCCAGTGCCGATGCAACAAGCCTTGCAGTACTTACATATTCAGCTTTAAATGGCAGTACAAGTTCAATGCTATCATTCATTATCTTCACCTCTTAATCGATTTCAAAAACCTTGTCCAATCCAGTAATAATAAACAGCTTTTTGATATTATCCTTGAGATTTGAAATAACAATCTTTTTTTCACATTGTTTTGCTTTCTTTAATGTGGCTACAAATATACCAAGTCCTGTACTATCAATATAATTCAACTCTTTACAGTCGATTATCAAATCTTTTTTGTTTTCATCTACAATACTATAAAGCTTTTCTTTCAATTCCTGTGAAGTATATATATCAACTTCACCCTGAAGACTAACCTTAATAGAATCATTTAGTTTTTCTTCTACAAGCTTTAATTCGCCAGACATTGCAGTTCCTCCTTATACACGTTTAATACTTGCATTATAGGATTAATATCTTCCCATAGTTTACTATATCGTATACTTTATTTTATACTATCATTCCATAATTGCGCAACTTTATCTTTCCAATAACTGCTTTAAAAATACAACAGTAATTATTACTCCTAAAATAAAAGGGATACAGTCTAATACAAACTGAATCCCTTTTATTTAAAAATTATCCGTAGTTAATATCCTAAAATCACGAGCAGCCAAAGGCCGATGATATTTTTATTTTATCTGCAAAGTTCTAATCCCTTGGTTTCATTGTCGGGAATAAAAGTATGTCACGGATAGAATATGAATCTGTAAGGAGCATAATAAGCCTGTCAATTCCAATTCCAAGTCCACCAGTTGGAGGCATTCCATATTCGAGTGCTGTTATGAAGTCTTCATCCATCATATTTGCTTCTTCATCTCCAGCTTCCCTCTTCTCAACCTGACTTAAAAATCTTCCCTTCTGATCGATTGGGTCATTTAATTCTGAGTAGGCATTAGCCATTTCTCTGCTTGTAATAAATAATTCAAATCTCTCCGTAAACGATGGCATGTCCGGCTTTCTCTTAGTAAGGGGAGACACTTCCACAGGGTAGTCCATTATAAAAGTAGGCTGAATAAGATGTTCTTCCGCAAACTCCTCAAACATCAAATTGAGAACTTCTCCCTTTGTTGGATTTCCCTCAATGTGCAGCTTCTTCTCTTTAGCTATATTTCTAGCTTCTTCATCGCTGGTAATATTATTAAAGTTAACGCCAGCATACTTTTCAACAGCCTCAATCATAGTCATTCTGTTCCATGGAGGGGTAAGATCAATCTCCTGACCCTGATAGTTAATCTTTGTTGTTCCTAAAACTTCTTTAGCTACAGTAGAAATAAGCTGTTCGCTTAAATCCATCATTCCTTTGTAATCTGTATATGCTTCATAAACTTCCATTAAGGTAAACTCAGGGTTGTGCTTAACTGACATACCTTCATTTCTGAACATCCTGCCCATCTCATAGACCCTTTCAAGACCACCTACAATAAGGCGCTTCAAGTAAAGCTCTGGGGCAATTCTTAAATACATATCAATATCCAGAGTGTTGTGGTGTGTAATAAACGGCTTAGCAGCAGCTCCACCTGGAATAGTATTAAGCAGTGGAGTATCCACTTCTAAAAATCCTCTTTCATCAAGGAATTTCCTGATAGCTTTGATTATCATACTTCTTACTATAAAAGTATCCCTGACCTCAGGATTTACAATCAGATCAACATACCTCTGCCTGTACCTTAAGTCAACATTGGTTAAACCATGCCACTTTTCAGGAAGCGGTTGAAGAGATTTTGCCAAAAGTATTATATTATTTGCTTTTAAGGATATCTCTCCCTTATGGGTTCTGAACACTTCTCCCTTAACACCAACTATATCTCCTATATCAAATTTCTTAAAATCTTCATATACTTCTGCACCTATTTCATCTACTTTAATGTATATCTGTATCTTGCTGTCCCTATCGCGTACATCGCAAAAGCTGGCTTTTCCCATTCCCCTTTTGGACATCAACCTTCCAGCAATAGAAACCATGCTTCCTTCCATACTTTCAAAGTTATCAACTATGTATTTAGTTGAGTGGGATACATCATACTTAACAATCTTAAACGGATCCTTATCATTTTTTTGAAGTTCGGCAAGTTTTACCCTTCTAACTTTCAATATCTCATTAAGGTCTTGAACCTCAAGATTGTCATCCTGGGTATTTTGCACATTGTTATTTGTATCTTTATCAGACATTATTCATCCTCCCAAAAAAACTATACAATATTTAAAATAACAGCCTACTTAAAGTAAACTGTTATTTTAAATATTATATATTAATATAAATTAAATTTACAATAATATTTTGCTATTTTTTGATATTAACTATCTTAAACTTAACTATTCCATCTGGAACGTTAACATCAACTACAGTCCCTTTTTTCTTACCCATGAGTGCACTTCCTACAGGAGACTCATTCGAGATCTTAAATTGGCTAGGATTTGCTTCAGCTGAGCCAACAATATAATACTCAATCTCCTCATTGAATTCTATATCCAATATAGTTACCTTTGAACCAACACTAACTACATCGGTTTTTACTTCGTCTTCATCAATTACCTTAGCATTTTTGAGCATGTTCTCAAGCTGCACAATTCTTCCCTCAACGTGAGCCTGCTCATTTTTGGCTTCATCATATTCGGAATTTTCAGATAAATCACCGAAAGCAAGTGCCTGTTTAATTCTCTCTGCTACCTCTCTTCTCTTCACTGCTTTTAAAAATTCCAATTCTTGTTCCAACTTTTGTAAGCCCTCATATGTTAGAACAACTTCTTTTTTTACCATTTGAAGCCTCTCCTTTACTTAAGAATTTCGTGTTGATAATATATGCATTTATTTCTTATTTATTCTAAAACATTATACTTATCATAAAATAAATCTCAGCTTTAGCAACAATAAAATTAGCATGTTCCACTGTAATTAGCAGCAGATCATTATTCCAATAAGTTTGTTTTTATAGTAAGCTTCCTGAGAACAATAACATAAACAACACCGAGACCTTAATATAGTGCATCTAAAATGTTTAATAAGATGTATGGATGATTAACAGGAAATTACTTTGCACCAATTCTAACAACAAATATTCATAAGCCTAATCCGTCAAGATCAATTTAAAACTTTTTTTAATTATAGACCACTAATTTCATATTGTCAATAACGGATGATAAAAAGATTCCCAAAGAGGTATTTTACGAAATTAGAGACTATTTTTTTGTGATAGCTTCATTTATTAGTTTTTAAGAATATTTTGCGTTTGCGAACATGCTTTTATATAAAAACCTTCTTCCTTAAAATGCTTTATAAAATTATCCATAACACTATATTCGGCTAAATCTTCGGCATCAGTAATACCAAGATTAGATTTATTTACCAGCACAATTTCCGCAACCTCAATATGGCTGTAAAAGTTAAATATATCGTCCTCAAAGTTATTGGCGTACTTATCTCCAAACCCCACATCAATCCCGGTTATAATAGTATTTCCAGCTCCAAGCAGTTGCTCTTCAAATTCACCATAATTGATTACAATAGCATTTGAGTCAAACCTATTTTTAATACCATAACTTTTTAAATTCCCGAAATTTATTACGACATCAGAGCTTTTCAATACACTTTCTACATCATTTGTAATTCTGACAGACAGCCCCGTCTCATCACAGACTTCCTCAATCTCCTTCTCCATTAATTCCCTATCATTTGTTACCAGTGTTACAAATTTTACTATAGGAGATAGCCGCTTTATAAAAATATATGGCAATGCTCCCTTATCTCCCTGGATTATAGCTATATCAACCTTTCTAATATCAGAATGCTTTTGGGCACATATATACTCTAAAACATTTATAGCCAAAGCTGTATAGATAATTCTTCCCGTAAAACAACTCTTTTCGCATCTGTCTATGAAGCAGTCTAATTCCGCCGGAATAATACATTTATCAATAGTGTTTTCTGTGCAGAACTTCAAAATACACTTATTAATCTTATTCCTTGTAAATCGGCCTGCATTCTTCACATCATTCAGAGCATATGGCAGCTTTACCGCATAAATAGCTAAATCGCTGCCTGCCTCGAGCTTTTTAACGCTAACAGGAATTATTTTAAAAGCAAATAACTTCTTTAGCTTTCTAAAAACACTTATTATAGATATTCGTTTAAGCTGTTTATCTTCATTACCTTCAAAGAAAATCAAAGCTATATTTTTCATTCTAACGTTTACCTTCGAAACTAATTTGCCAACCCTCTATAATAATCCTATTATAGCTATCAACCAATTATTCACATAAAATACACTACGCCCTAAAAAATCACAATACGAATCTCTTACTTGTAAACATACTTTTTATCCTTATTTTGATTCAACCACTCCTGGTAGTTGCTTATCTCCTTCAAGTCCTGCTTCAATACTCCCCAGATATCGGTTGCTACAAAATTACTGCTCCATGCACAGGTTCCCGCCAGCTTGTATTTATGAACCAGAGAAGCTTTTAAATTAATTGAATTTACTTCCTCCAGCCAGATTTTATTTATAGTGTTCTCTTTTTGATACTGTCCATAAAACTGACCACTCTCTTCATCCCACTCAACTTTTGCGTTATTTGTGAGGACTGTATTTCGTGCATCTTCCATAGATAAGGCTTTGCTATCAAGGCTTTTATTGCCAACTTCATCTGTTGTTTCTGTCCACAAACGCGTATAGAACGGAATACCTAAAAGCAGCTTCTCTGCAGGAACATTTTCATTCTCAATAACACCCCTAGCCCTTTCTTCCACCCAGGTCAATTGTGCCACCGATCCTGCAATAGGGCTAGTTCTCCAGTGTTGATCGTATGACATATACATAACATAGTCTACAACTTCACTTAATGCTTTTTTATCATAGCACTCGATATCGTTAACATCCACTGATACAACCAACCCCTGCTCTTTCAGGAATGGAGTTATTTCCCTCACGAATTGCGTAAACGCATCCCTATCACTATTATACATGTTTTCAAAGTCAATATTTATTCCATCAAGCTTATAGAGTGCGGAGTATGCCAATACCTCCTTAATCAGATTATCTCTATAGTTTGTATTGTTCAATAATTGACTGCTCATATCATGGTCATTAAAGTCATTGGCCAATAGAGCCCACACCTTATACCCGTTGCCATGAGCCCAATCCACATATTTGGCATAAGCTCTGTTAATTAGTTCTCCTTCGGCATTCTTTAGCTGAAACCATGTAGGAGATATTACGTCAAGACCTTCTATATTATCCATGTCAGAGAGATCATCCCTTCTTTGGTATATCTGGTCCCACACCAAATTTACCTTACCCTTTTCAGGTTTCCAATCAGACTTATTGCCTCCCTCTTCAGCCATCTCTTCTGTTACCAATGACTTTACCTCAACAAACCTTTTTTCAATATATCCGATGGCTCCATCCCAGGTCCTGACCTTATACCATTTGTCATACTCCCCAAATACCCTCATTTCTTTCTCAACACTGTTTGCTGAATTCATATCAAGTTTCCTGATTATTGGGTACCTTATTGTATGTCCCTTCCTTATAAGCGCATCAGGACTTATTGGTTGTGCAACCTGTTTGTCTTTATTCTTATAATCAATAATAATAACGTTGCTGCTTTCAACATAAGAAATATCAATACCATAAAGATCTGATAAAAATTCAATGGGAACATAGACTTGTCCACTTTCTTTTATAACCGGTATCTTCAATTTCATTGGCTTATTGTTTACAAGAGCATCCAGACTGTCGGTCTTCATCCTTATAACTCTATTCTCAGTGGTTACTGAAACTATATTCAAAGCCTCATCCCAGTATATATTTTTATCAAAATACTTCTTTACAACACTAAAGGGCAGCAATATCTCCCCCTTAACAATTTTCGGTTCCTGGGCGGACACATCCTGTTCCCCTTCTATCACCAAAACAAGTTTTCCCTCATCAAAAGCAGGTATTACTTCATCATTAGGCTTAAAATAATGGTAGTAGGTATAAAAAGCTGCACCTGCCAAAATTCCTGTTATGAGTATCATCCAAAATAAAACTTTAGTCGCCCTATTCAAATTTAGCCCCCCTGCACTTTTATAAGAAAAACAAAACATAAAACCTATTTGCACAATATTATACTATAAAATTTCTAATACCTATATGGTAAAAAACAGGAGGCCACTTCTGACCTCCTGCTTATCAATCATCATTATTCAGCAATTTAAAACATACCATCTATTCTTCAAATATTTTGCTCGGTATACTCGCCTTTAAAGTCTTCATTATTTTCTCATCAGGTTGAAAGTATATTAGTGATCTCTTACCACCATTATTAACCATTACAAAGTAAACATCAGGAGAATCCATCGAAGACACAGATTTAATTTGAGTAGGTACTGTAGCTATTGATTCGTTAAATTTTTTACTTGAAACCTTCGCCATTATCTCAATATCCTTACAATCTGCAGTAATTAATTTCTTCCTTTTTCTCCGGTTAATTATTTTATCAATGTCAATTTCGCCGTTTGTTATGGAGTATTCATATTCAACATTAAAGGAGCCTATCAAATACCAATCTCCAACTATTAATCCAGCAGTAAGAAGAAGCACTATTCCACGAGGACCGAGAAGCAACGAAGCCATTACTACCACAATAATTGAAATAAAAATTATCATAGCAGATAATATGTACTCCCTTGGGCCCTTTTTCCTAGAAACAATCTTCTCTACAAATATATCCATCTTCTTCCTCCATAAATTTTAGAAATCACAGGTACTTTATTATTTTATCCTCAAACTCATTATAAATCAATGGCTTATACAAAACATCCAGCCTGTTAAAAACATGTTCAAACTCTTTAGCCTGCTGATATACGATAGGTAGTATCAACAGCACTTCTACCTGCGGAAATTCTGCTTTAATATTTTCAATAAGATTTGCAACTTCATCATCCATTTTACTTGAATCGAATATTATAAATTTAGGCTTTTCTTCAGATAGAAATCCAAAGTAAAACTTGAAGTTATTAATCACATCGAAATTTTCTGCACCTAATTTTACTAAATTTTCTCTAATATCATAGCTCTCATCAATATCAGAGCTAAAGATCGCGAATTTAGTGTCAAATGTTGATTCTGTTTTTTTATATTCCCTTAGTGAACTAAAATATGCCTTTTCCAGTTTTCCTATTTCAATATTTAGGTTTATTGAATAGTCCCCGGATATTTCTATAAACTGCACCCCATAAATAAATCCTTGATTTTCAGAAGTCTGCTTCCTCAATATTTGAGCTTTGGATTTAACGCAAATTCCAGACTCAAATGAAATAGCAAGCTCAACAATATCATTCATTTTCAAATCCGCTTTAACAACGACCATAGCGCCGCCCTTGCTTAAATTCATGACCTTGCCCGTATACCATTGATTACTATTTGCCTCATCATCGTTAGGGCTACTTTTCTTCATTTCTGAATTCAAGTCTACTTCAAAGCGTATGTACTTTCTTAAATTATAATACTTCTTTGCCTCAAGAAATTTAATAGTAACGGTAGCCGGGCTTTTCTGACTAATATCAGCTACTTCTCCGTCTATAAGATATTCATAACCCTGCTTTTGAAATTTCAAACATACTTTATATCCTATTTCTACCGCAGCTGAGCCAGATATTATATCTACACTGTCATAGCCGCTGAATAAAACAGGATACACTGTCCAAACATCATTACATTGAAACTTTGCCCTAATAAGATTTATATACTGAACGATATTGAATAATTCATCCTTACTGACAGTTATTACACTCATAAACTATCTCCTTTAAGGTAAATTATCTTGCTGGTGCTTTTTAACATTGTAAAGCTTTCACAGTGTTAAAAATGCAGTTTCTATGTTCTAAACCTATGACTTACTAAAGTTAATTGTGTTATGATGCACTAAAAAGAATTGAAATCACTCATAATAATATTTTATACTTAATTTTGCGTTATGTGAAGTACAAAATCAAAAAATGAATAACAAGAGAGGAGACCAAATTATTCCATTGGTCTCCTCCCGTTATCTTAAGTTATCTTTTCGGATTAGTACATTCCGCCCATTCCGCCCATTCCACCTGGCATTCCTGCAGGCATTGGAGCTTCTTTTTCAGGCTTATCAGCAACAACTGACTCAGTTGTAAGAACCATGGATGCAACTGATGCTGCATTCTGCAATGCTGATCTTGTAACTTTTGCTGGGTCAACTATACCAGTTTCCAACATGTTAACATATTTTTCGTTCAAAGCATCAAATCCAGTTCCAACTGGGCTGTTCTTGAGCTTTTCAACTATAACTGAACCTTCAAGACCTGCATTAGCAGCAATCTGTCTTACTGGCTCTTCTAATGCCCTAAGGATTATCTGAACACCAGTCTTTTCATCACCAGTTACTGTGTCTAATAATTTTGCTACCTTTGGAATAGCATTTATTAATGCTGTTCCTCCACCTGCTACTATACCTTCTTCAACAGCAGCTTTTGTAGCAGCTAAAGCATCTTCTATTCTCAATTTCTTTTCTTTCATTTCTGTTTCAGTTGCAGCACCAACCTGGATAACTGCTACACCGCCAGAGAGTTTTGCAAGTCTTTCCTGCAATTTTTCTCTATCAAAGTCAGATGTTGTTTCTTCGATCTGTGCTTTGATTGATGCAATTCTCTTCTTGAGTTCGTCTTGGCTTCCTGCACCGTCAACGATAATTGTATTTTCTTTTTGAACCTTGATTTGTCTTGCTCTACCAAGCTGTTCAAGAGTAGTTTCCTTTAATTCCAATCCAACTTCTTCAGTGATAACTTCTCCACCTGTTAATATTGCTATATCCTGAAGCATAGCTTTTCTTCTGTCACCAAAACCTGGTGCTTTAACAGCTACGCAAGTAAATGTTCCTCTTAATTTGTTAACAACCAATGTACCAAGAGCTTCGCCTTCAACATCTTCAGCGATGATAACAAGTTTCTTACCTTGCTGAACGATTTGTTCCAATATTGGAAGAATTTCTTGGATATTGCTGATCTTCTTGTCTGTGATCAATATATATGGATCATCTAAAACAGCTTCCATTTTTTCTGTATCAGTAATCATGTAAGCTGATACATAACCTCTATCAAACTGCATACCTTCAACTACTTCGAGGTTTGTTCCCATAGTCTTTGATTCTTCAACAGTTATAACACCGTCGTTTGTTACTTTTTCCATAGCATCTGCGATGAGGTTTCCTATAACTTCATCGTTAGCTGAAATTGAAGCAACTCTTGCGATGTCTTCTTTTCCTTTGATCTTCTGGCTTACTTCCTTGATACCTTCAACTGCTGAGTCAACAGCTTTTGAGATACCTTTTCTGATTATCATTGGGTTTGCACCTGCAGCAACATTCTTTAATCCTTCTCTAACCATAGCTTGTGCAAGAAGTGTTGCAGTAGTAGTTCCGTCTCCTGCTACGTCATTTGTCTTTGTAGCAACTTCTTTAACTAACTGTGCACCCATATTTTCGAATGCATCTTCAAGTTCAATTTCTTTTGCTATTGTAACTCCATCGTTTGTAATCATTGGAGCACCGAACTTTTTATCTAAAACAACGTTTCTTCCTTTAGGTCCAAGTGTTACTTTTACTGTATCAGCTAGTTTGTTTACACCACTTTCAAGTGCTTTTCTAGCTTCTTCACCGAATTTAATTTCTTTTGCCATAAACCGTAACCTCCTTAATATATTTGGAATCATATTGTTTATTCATGTATTGTTGGATTATTCAACTACTGCAAGGATATCACCTTGTTTAAGAATTGTATACTCCTGTCCATCGAATTTAACTTCTGTACCGGAGTATTTGCTCATTATCACTTTGTCTCCTACTTTTACTTCCATTTTGATTTCTTTGCCGTCTACCACTGTGCCTGGTCCTACTGCTACTACTTCAGCTACTTGTGGCTTTTCTTTTGCTGAGCCAGGTAATACAATACCGCTCTTTGTAGTCTCTTCACTTTCTACCATCTTTACTACTACCCTATCTGCTAAAGGTTTTAGTTTCATAAACAGTACCTCCTCTGAGATTTTATTTTAAATTTGTTATGTATCGGATTGTTAGCACTCACATTAAGTGAGTGCTAATTACATTATTTATATTATTATATTACCCGATTCGTTTTCAAACATTCATTTTTTCTATATTTTATTATTTTATGGGAATATTCTTTAGTTAGGTGTGGATTTGTTCTTAATTCATCAAATTGCTTTAATTTTCATTTGTTATACTTTGTTTTCAATGCTTTATTGCTGGTTTGTTTAGTTTTTGGGTATTTAATGAGTTTGAAGAAATGTAAATTTTTTATTTATTATTTAAGCAAGAGAGTGCTTGATAATTTGGTGGGTTGATTTTTTGAGGGAATTGGTTTGCAGGTCGTGCCTGCTGTTTTAGTGTCAAACAACTCCATTGCGTGACCTTCGCAAAAAATCAGTAGGCCTCGGCTTTATAATTTTTCGCCGCGTCTATGGGACATCCTGTCCCTGAGACGCTAAAAATGCCATCCTTGGCATTTTTGCTTCAAAATTATAAAGTCTTCGGGCCACTGATTTTAATGCTCAGGTCAAGCAATTCCGTCATTTGACACTAAAACAGCTTACAAGCCACATCTTTTACCTGTGGAGCTGATTTTTCAGATTGCATATTTTGTTCTAGAACTTACAATTATTCTATGACAAATTTATAGTAATAAATACGGTTTCCTACAATATCAAACATAAGCTTATCTCCCCTTGAAAATAATACTTTATCTTTATCACTTCCATAACTACTATGGTTCATAGTTTTGATCAAATAGTGAGCTTGGGCATCAAATAGCAAAAGGTTTGATCCGTTTGAAGCTAAGAAATATTTTCCATCGTGCGAGAATGCGCCGGAAGTGGGGTATGCATCAGTGTCAAACTCTCCATAGTTTTTTTCTATATCGGTAGAATCTACGTCAAATATGGTATATCCATCTCCGTTTCCACCACCACAGCAAAACACCAGATGTTTTCCATCACTTGAAATACTCATATCTATTCCATTCGCACCCATATCCCGAACAACCTGTTCAATTTTCAGTTCTTTCGTATTCTCGTCAAAAGAACATCTTGAAAGACTACTAGGGCTTAGTCCCTTGTCTGCGTAAAACAAGTTATTGTTATTTTTATCATATTCAATTAACCCAGCACCATAAGCAGTAACTTTAATTGAACTCAAAACTGTTTTTTTCTCTATATCTATTACACTTATATATCCACTAGGCCAAGCGTCTGATATGGCAAAAGCAATATTTTTTTCTCCATATACTATTCCTTTATATGAATATGGAGTATCGATATAGTATAAAGAGTTCTTTCCAATATCAATTACAGCTATTTTATTAACCGCTGTAAAAGAAGCAATAATTCTATTGTTTTCAGAATCATAACTTAATTTATTTGGTGCTCCAAACACTTGATATTGGCTTGCAACATCCCCTGTCAGTACATTAACAATTTTAATTACGTTTTTCGTATCTGCAGCAATAATCCACCCATTTGATAATGCAATTGGTTTGATTGAAAGATAGCCATCAAGATAACCATCTTCAATATCACCAATTTCATCGGTAGTATCCATCATATCCGTTGCTATTATATTTACAAACGTCAAGTCACTTTCACCAGCTTCATTATATACAGATAAGGAAACACTGTATTGTCCTGTCATATCAGGTGTAAACGAAGGATTTGAAGAACGTGCTCCATTTATTACACTTTGACTGTTTTCAGGCTTTGAAACCATCTCCCACTTATATCCTAAATAAGTTCCAGAGCCCATATCACTTCCGGTTCCATCAAGGTTTACGCTCAAACCTTTAAGAGCAGCCTTATCACCTGTTGTATAAGCTGTAGGTCTTATTACTTCTGTTTGGATAATACCGCTTCTATAAAAACACATCATTCCTTCACTGGTGTCAAATACGATTTTACCTCCTATTGAAAAACGAACAATATCATCAGAATAATCCATACTTGCAGTTCTGCCCACAGTAGAAATAACCTCATGAGTTTCGACGTCAAATATTTTTAAATCCGAAGCATTTGAAGCCACTATATATTTATTATCAAGAGTAAAATGTGCTGAACTTGGATATGCGCCGGTATTCCATTGACCGAATTTTTGGGTAATGTCAGAACTATCAATATCAAATATTGTATATCCGTCATTTCCTCCACCACAACAAAAGGCAACATGTTTCCCATCACTGGATATAGCAAGGTCCTGGCCATTCGAACCAAGATCTCTGCTATACTGCTGGAATTCAAGTTCATTAGTAATTTCATTAAATGAATATCGTCCTAAAGCACTTGGACTAACACCTTTAACTCCAACAATCAGGTTGTTCTTATACCTGTCATAAGCCATTAAGCGATATCCTTCATTTTCTTCTATGCTACTAATTACTGTATCTTTTACTGAATCAACAACATAAATTGTACCATTATAGCTATCACCTGTAATAACAAAAACAATTCCCCGTTCACCTAGAGTCATCTCCATGATGCTCTCGTTTAGCTTAATGTATGTAATCTCTTCAGTCTTCATATTTATTTTTGCAATCATATTTGTATCACTAAGACTTACAAATAATAGCTCACTGTCAAAATCATATTCCATTTTGTCAGGTTTTCCATTCACCAAAAACTCTTTACCATGCTCAAATGTAAATACATTCATAAATATTACTTTATTGAGATCCAGATCTTTTACAATTATCCATCCATCTGAAAGGGGAATATAATCATTAAAGTCATAACCTTCTATATATCCTGTGGGAATGCAACTTGTATCAAGATCATCAGTTTTTGATCCAATTTCTTTAGCCTTTACATTTACAATTTCTTCATCACTTGTAGAACTACCATCACTAACCGTTAATCCAAGAACGTAATCCCCTGTCAAATCAGCAACAAAACTCGGGCTTACAGCAGACGAATCATCTAAAGCTGCAAAACTATCTGAGGGCTTGGAAATAATTCTCCAGTTATAAGAAATGATTTTTCCTGCGGGGGCCGTGCTGAAAGAACCATCAAGTGATACTTTAAATGACTTATATGTTACAACGTCCTCTCCTGGATCTGCAGCAAGAGGAATTAAATTCGCAGGAAAATCAGGAATTGCCTGGAGCAGATATTGCCTCATGTAAGCAAAATCTATTGAATTAAACATTGCATTTCCATCTACATCTGCTGCCCTAAGGCCATTAATACTAGGGAACTCGGTTATAAATCCTAAAATATGTTGCCTCATGTACGCAAAGTCTATGGAATTAACTTTGCCATCTCCATTTACATCTCCACAGATAAACCCTTCATCAGCATAAACATTAGTACCAATTCCTGATACGTTTAATACCTGACTAACCGATAAAACAATCAGTATTAACAATGATAACTTCTTTAATCTTAACATTTTAGTCCTCCCCAAATAAATAATTCAACTTACTCAAAATACCTATAAACATTTGATAATACTTTGCACCATTATTCTTAACGTCTTAAACTAGTTTCTTTTGTTTCGTTATTCTAATAATACTAAACAAAATTACAAACAATGTTGTTGATATCAAAATAGGAACATAAAACAATGTTACGCCCATACTGGCATCGTTTGAAAAGTAAAAACTTATTTTACCCAATAATGAACTTTCTCCAGAACCATAACTATATATCTCTAGAATTATTTTTATGAAAATAGCCAAATATACTAAAACACAAGATATCCAATGGTACTTTTTAAGAAAAAAACAAAACAGAAAGCTTACAACAAATGGTATAATAACACCAATAAAAAAAATTTGGAATGCTAACATTTATCCCCCTCCTTTCAAAAAAAAAATAAAGTTTATTAAAGTTCTCTGACAACTTCTTCATCCAATAATTCTTTTCTCATTTTCCAATCCGGCATTAACGATGTCATAAATGTATAAAACTCTATGTTATGCTTGCTATACTTGAAATGTATTAATTCATGGAGCATTACATAGTCAATACAGAAACTTGGTGCTTTAATCAGTTCATAATTTAACAGAATGGTTTTCTTGTCTTTGATGCAAGATCCCCAACGTAATTTCATTACTCGGATATTGATTTTAGGTTTCTCAATGCCATATTTTTCAACGATAGGATATATACGTTCCAAACTTTCTTCAAATTTTAGGAATGCTTTTATTCGAAACCAATTGTTTAGGAGGCTCTTTTTAGCTTCGTAATTATTCTTATCTCGTATATAAATATGAATATAACCGTGATAATATTTGACGTATTCTCTTTCATCAGTTTCTTCAACTTTAAGACGATATTGTTTCCCCAGGTATTTAAAGGATTCTCCGCTTATATACTTCTTATTTGTTATATACTCCGGCTGTGTTTCCTTAAAATAACTTACATTCTTTATTATCCACGGTGTTTTTGACTTAACAAATCTAAGTATATAGTCTAGAGGAACCTCCTCGCTTGCTGTTACAACTATAGTCATATCTGGTTTTATGTTCAGGTTTATATTTTTTACATTTTTTCTTTCAAGCTCAAATTCAATTATTTTGTCACCATAATTTACAGTGTGTTTTCCCATAACCACCCACCTAATATCTTCTAAGTGCAACTGTTTTAATATTTTCAATCAGTTTATCAATTTGCTTATACGACAGATCAGGAAAATGCTTTTTCTTTGCAATATATAATAACCCATCTATTTCTTGAGATATACGGTTATGAACATCCGGGTTATCATGCCAGTCAACTTTACTGTGTTTATCTATGACAATATCGATGTCTGTAGCAAGTTCTGCCAAGATATCTTCATAATTATAAATTCTTCCAGGTTCATTTATACCTCCGGAAACACCAGCATCACAGGAGGTTTCATCCTCCAAAATATCCTTAATAACACCATAGAAAGCTTGTGCATGGGTGTTGTGCTTAATTTTTTCCGGGTATACTGTTTCTGAATATCCTTTCCTGAAGTCTCTTTTTACTGCATTTATTCTTTCCAAATAATCTGCCTCAGATATCCGCTTTTCTTTATACGCCTTTATTATTTCCTCAATACGCTGGGCAAAAGTCTTATAATATGCAGGGTTCTCATCCCACTTTGCATTTATTCTTTTTGTCATTCTTGTACGGATAGCATCAGCTTTTGCTCTCTTGGAATCAAGCCTCATTAGCTCCTCTTCAAATTCTTCCTCGTCGAGGATGTCTACAGGTGCAGTGATTTGGATTACATCTTCAGCTGCAATATAAGTATCCATAAGATTTCGCATTTTAGGCTCATATTCTTTGTGATCTATGGTATCGGAATACCTGAGTTTTACTGAAGCTCTGAGTTCTTGATAGAATTTAAACTCTTTTTTGTACAATAGAATGTCTTTTTCCCCTATTGCATTGTAAACATGCTCCGATTCCAGCGCAATCCCCAAATACCTGCCAAACTCGCTCAGTTCATTATAGAAATCATTCCTGATTACTTCATCTTCAAGTATAAGTTCATACTCTTCCTTGTCGGATTTGTTTTTAACAGCTTTGAATATTGCTACAACATTGGAATAGGATTCACGCAGCTTTCCAAGTGTACTTATCACATCTACAAGCGCACGCTCTAAATCTTTACCATCAAAGTTTTCAAGTCCGGCTCCAGAGTAAGTTTTCATTGCAGAATCCAATTCTGCAATAAGTCCACGATAATCAACTATAAGTCCGAAATCCTTACCTTCATACAATCGGTTTACACGCGCAATTGCCTGGAGCAGGGTATGATCCTTCATGGGTTTGTCTATATAAAGGATAGTAGCTCTGGGAGCGTCAAATCCTGTCAAAAGCTTATCAACAACAATAAGTACCTCAAGTTCATCACCATCAACAAACTCACTCTTTACGTGTTCTTCATATTTATCGGGATCTGAATACTCTTCCGTCATTTTCCTCCAAAACTTCAGAACCCTATCTTTAGGCTCTTCATCTACTTCTTCATAGCCTTCACGCTGGTCAGGCGGGGAAATAACAACCGCCGTACTTACATCTTCAAATTCTTCAAACGCTTCCTGATAGCGAATTGCATCAGATTTGGAAGCAGTTGCAAGTATTGCTTTAGCATAAGTGCCTTTATAGAATTGTTTATAATGTACGTAAATATCATCGGCGATAAGCCGTATTCTTTGCTCTGATGAAGCGATTGCCTCAAACTTGCTCCATTTATTTTTAAGTTCTTCTGCCTGCTTTTCATTGAGATTTCTGGTTATCATTTCAATGCGCCTGTCAATAGCATTTCTATTAACTGTCTGTTCAACAAGTCTGCCTTCGTAAAAAAGCGGTACTATAGCACCATCATCCACACCATTTTTGATGGTGTATTGGTGAATCATCCTGCTTCCGAATTTATTCATTGTACTTTTATCTTTTTTCATAAGCGGTGTCCCAGTAAAACCTAAGTAACAGGAATTTGGAAACACTTTCTTCATTTTTATGTGCAGTTCGCCGTATTGAGTCCTGTGGGATTCATCAATAAGTACAAAAATATTTCTGGACTTCACAGGTTCCTGATGCCTAGAAGCTGTATCAAACTTATGGACGAGGGATGTAATTATATCTGCACCATTATTATTAATCAATTCAACAAGGTTTTTACCGCTGGTTGCTCTTTCCGCTTTCAGCCTTGAATGGTTGAAAGTCTTATGAATCTGGCTATCCAACTCTATTCTGTCTGTAATGACCAGTAATTGTGGATGTACTTCTGCCATTTCAGACAAAAGATATCTTGCAAGCATAACCATTGTAAGCGATTTCCCAGACCCTTGCGTATGCCATATGACACCAGATTGACGGTTTCCATTTTTATCCATTTCCTCTACTGTCTTTATTATCTCTTTAATTGCAAAGTACTGCTGGTAACGTGCAATCTTTTTTATATTTTTATCATATAGGTTAAAATACCTTATTAATTGTAAAACCCGATTAGGGTGAAACAGTGAAACAATGTTTTTATCCTGGGTAGTCGGAATTCTGTCTGTAACAGCCTTTCCAAGCTCTTTTTCAAACCATTTGTATTCAACAGACTTTTCATCCTCTTTCCATACAGACCAGAATTTCTTAGGTGTCCCAGTAGTAGCATATTGAGTCTCATTTTTATTGGTAGCCATCACAATTTGAATAAATTTAAACAGTTGAGGAATATACCCCTTTCCCTGATTCCTCAGCATCTGACTGATTCCCTGGGAAATAGATATAGATGCCTTCTTACATTCAATTACTGCAAAGGGTATACCATTTATAAAGAGCACAATATCCGGTCTCGCATTGCCCTGACCATCTTCCCTCTCAACGCTGAATTCTTCAACCACATGGAATATATTGTTTTCAGGCTTCTTCCAATCAATGTAGTTGATGTCAAATGACCTTGTTCCATCTACATCCGGCAATTTTTCGGCGTAGCTTCTCCCTAGGAGTAAGGAATCATAGATTTTTTCATTTGTTTTCATAAGTCCATCTGTCAAAGCTTCATCAAGGTCTTGTATAGCTTGCTTGATGTTTTTTTCGGAGAACTTATGGCATTTGCTCTTATACTCAAAATGATTTATTTCTTTTAACTTTTCATACAGAATGTCTTTCAAAATTACATTATACAGATTTCCTCTCATTGCCTCCGCTTTTTCAAACGGTAAAACGATATAACCAATCTTGCTGAGTACTTCCAATGCCGGTATCTGGGATATATACATTTCATTATATTCCGTCTCTCTGCTCACATAATCGCCTCACTTGTCTGTATCTAATTGTTTACACGTACTATGCCTGTAAGTAACAGTTGCATAAGTCCTTTCTTCTGGAGCTTCAAGGCTTCCAGTTCTTGTTGGTGTAGGTTTATTTCTTTTGTAGCTACATCAAGAATTTCTCCAATTTGTTTTTGCTCATACTCACTTGGAACAGGAAGTGTTATGTCAAAAAATTCATCTGCATTCAAGTTTAATAAGCCATCATTTCTTACTCCTGTATTAATAATTGCAGCTAGTTGATCATTCATCAAACCAGCCTCAAAATAGTACTTATAAAAATTACTATCTACACCATTCATTGAAAATGATATATATACGTTTGGCACTAGTGCTTCCTCATAATCTTCAAGTCTAAATATACATCCATATGGATATGTTTTTGAATTGCCTTTATTATATGAAAATTCGCCATGTTTGAGTAATGTGTATTTCTCAACATTTTTACCAGCTATAACTTTTGAAAACCGTTCACTTTGATCCAAAAATCCACTTAATGATGATATCGTTAATACTGGAACATCTTGTCCATTGTTTTTCCTGATTATTCGTATGCAAATCTCTTTTAATCTTTTTAAAGTCCATTCATTATTAAATCCTGAAAGCTTGAGTTTACCAGTCAAAAGCTTATTCATCAGCCCTCTCTTTTGTTCTTTCTTTTGCTCAATAAGCTTCTCTTTTAATTCAATTGCTTTATCCCATGCGGATAGAATATCAGCAATTTTCCGCTGTTCTTGTTTTTCAATATGCGGTATGCATATCTCAGAAAATTTCGATTTGCTAATAATAGGTACAGCCTGTTTTTCAATTTTAGATTCTTTAATTTTATTAAAGTAATAATTAAGTGCATAATATACATATTCATTATTATATATCTCATTTGGAATTATAGAGTTTATTTGCTGATTTGTAGTTAACATCTCTGATGCTATAGCAATCTTTCCAATTGTAGATCCAATACAAATCATCATAATAGAGTTCTGAGGAACTTTTCTACTAATTTCAAAACCTTTTCCCGACAAGTATTTTTCAGTTTTGCGAACATATTTACTACTGCCTATATCACCAGGTGCTACAAACATATAAGTATCTCCATAGTACTCAGGATGTTTGGTACTTGGAGTGTTTCCTGTAATTATTTCTCCAACATTTTTTATCTGCGCAACATTCCATTCCTTGGGTATTCTTCCAATTTCACTTTCATAAAATTTGCGTTGTGAATTTTTTCTCAGCTCACTAATATTCATATAATCTCGCCTCTCATAACCTCATTCAACCCTAAAGCATATTCTAAAAGATTTGTACTTAATCAACTAATTTCTTATTTTTTGTCTCTATCTCCTTCTCAATCTGCTTAGCACTCTTCTTAGGTGTTGGTAAATTCTCAGGCATAGTCCCACCAAGCTCTTCAATTGTTTGTCTTACTTTTTTACCTACATACAAATGTGTTTCATTTGCCTTTTCCTTACCTTTTATATTATCACGCCTTAATTTTTCGTCAGTCTGAGTAGCCCGAAACAAATTGGCTGCAAGTTCTGTACTTCCCATGTGGTCAAGTATCTTTTGGCTCTTTTTCAAGCCTTTTCTTTCGTGAATATCCTTTGCTTTCAATCCACCGTAAAGTCCCATATATCCGTAATTTTGAAAGACAGCATAATCAACATTGGTTTCAACTCCTGCATTTTTAGCAGCTTCAACAAGTGATTTGTTATGTTCTTTGAGTTCATTCCTAATTGCCAGCCTTTTACCATCTTCAGTTAATTGTTCAACTGCCTCCTGCATCTCTCTTTCCCGTGTTTTCACTGCAAAATAAGTCTGACCAAGTGCAATTACCTCTTTTCTTGGATCTCCATTTTGCACTATCAGATAACAGGCATACCTCGAAAGATAAAAATCATCAACTTCTCTTTTGGCAGTTTTCCCGGTTTCTATCATATTGCTGACCTCAGCAATATGATCTGAAGCATTTATATTACTGTTTTTGCAGGCTTCCTTAGCCTTATCAATCAGCTTAACGAAGTTTTCCCATCTTTTGTACCCTAAAACTTTTGCAAGGTCTCTTCCGTACCAGTATTCTGCACCATATTCATTTATCTTTTTTATTTCCTCAAAGGTTCTCTCCGAATAACCCTTAATATCCATTACATCAACTCCCCCTTTACAGCCCCAACTCTTCCAAATACTTTGCCATCTGTCCTTCAACTTCCGCCAATTCCGCCTTTATACTTGCTATCTTTTGTGCTACTTCCTCCATGTCCACCATTTCTTCCTCTTCGAAGGTATCTACATATCTTGGTATGTTGAGGTTGTAGTCATTCTCTATGATTTCATTTTTTGTTGCCACATAAGCAAACTTTTCAATATTCTCATACTTTTCATAGGCATCTTCAATTCTCTTAATATCCGCTTCTCTGAGTTTGTTCTGGTTTTTTCCTTTTTCGTAATAATTGTCACCAGACGCATCTATGAAAAGCACATCGTCTCTGTCTCTGTTCTGCCTGAATACCAGTATACATGCCGGAATACCTGTACCAAAGAATAGGTTTGACGGAAGGCCAATTACTGCATCAAGTAGATTCATATCAATAATTTTCTGACGGATTTTTCCTTCGCTTGCACCTCTGAACAGAACACCGTGAGGAAGTACAACACCCATTCTTCCACCTTCAGCTAAAGAATGGAGCATATGGAGTACGAAGGCATAGTCTCCTTTCGATGAAGGAGGCACACCCCAGCTAAAACGTTTATATGGGTCGAGGCCCTCTTCCATTTTGAATTCCTTGTCATTTCCTTCTCCAACAAAACCCATTGCCCACTTATCTAGTGAAAATGGAGGATTTGCAACTACCACCTGGAATTTCATCAACTTATCATTTTCCAGATGCAACGGATTTGAAAGTGTGTCACCCCATGCAATCCTTGCATCATCAATGCTGTGCAGGAACATGTTCATTCTGCATAGAGAATGTGTTTGACCATTTCGTTCCTGTCCATATATCTGCGCCTTACCCGATGGTATTTTATTAAAAGCCTTAATCAACAAGGACCCAGATCCACAGGTAGGGTCATAGATTCTGTCATTTTCTTTTGGTTTGACAAGCCTTGATAAAAGTTCTGAAACTTCCGACGGAGTAAAGAATTCGCCGCCTTTTTTACCTGCATCTGAAGCAAAATTTGCAATCATATATTCATAGGCATTTCCTATTACATCTTCTCCAACAAGCCTTGAAGGTCTTAAATCCAAATCTTTGAAGTCTTCCAGAAGGTGTTTTAACATGGCATTTCGCTCTTTTGTATTACCAAGAACAGCTTCTGAGTTAAAGTCTATGTTCTTAAATACTCCTCTGAGTTTTGTCTTGTTTTCTTCTTCCACGTGTGCCAAAGCTGTATTTATTATTTCGCCGATATTGGGCTGATTTCTTTTGTCGTATATATAATCAAAGGTTGAAATTTCATCTAGTACAAACCGTTCATATGACATTTGCCTTTTAACCATTTCTTCATCATTATCAAATTTTTTCATAAGTTCTTCTTTATGTTCTTTATATATGTCACTTACATATTTTATAAACAGCATAACAAGCACATAGTCTTTATAAACTGAAGAATCGACCTTACCCCTGAAAGTATCGCATGCTCTCCATAACGTTCCGTTTACTTCTTCCTGTGTATATTTCTTAATTTCCATCATTTGAACCCCCTGTGATCAATTTTCCTATAATCGCTTTGTTGTATTTCGTTTTCTCATCAATGAGACTTGTCATCAATTCTTTTTCTCTTAACATGAATTTATTAAACTCAATTATTTTCTTCTGTTTTTCAATCTTTGGGAACTTTACAACGATTTCTTTTAACAAACTGTTATTTATAATCTGTATTGCAGAGCCAATAACCGACCTTCCAAAAAACTCCTTCATCAAATCACTGTTCAGATATATACTAAGATAATCCGGTAGCAGTATAACATCAGACAATCTTATAATTGCAAACAGTGAAGGTATCAACAGGCCTTCGTTGTTCTCATTTATAGCAATTGAAGTGTTTGGATAGCTTAACCTAACAATAACATCTCCCTGCTGTGTCAGGTATTTTTCATCAAGTTCCTCATTACTTTCAAAGCAATCAAGTTCATTTATATTCAGCCATCCATCCTGTTCAAAACTCTTCAATGTAAGCATTTTGTAATCTTTAAACACATTTTCCCTTAAAGCTGCCTGTTTTCTTTTAACCACCAATCCAGTATTTATTTTTGCAATATCACCAAGCTTTTTTGTTTCAAGTACCACAATATTACCCACTTCCAGATTGTTATTTTCGAGCTTGTACATTTTTTATATATTTATTCTATATTTCAATCCACTAATTGTCAATGTTTTTATTGTCCTAATTCAAAAATAACAATCATTAATCAAATTTTATACTTTATTATAAATTCTATTGATATCAAAGGGATTTAGACAAATTTTTAGTGGGAATGTTCTTTTAGATTGTGTTATGAATTGTACCAATTTTAACGATAACTAATTAAATAACAGTATTAAGCCGGAAAATATTGAATGTATTTTTTTCTATAAGTAAGTTTCGCTATTATAATCAGAATAACTATTTCTTCTAAAAAAATGTCTTACTACTTTTATGCGATCATAAAAGTCAGCTAAAAAACTTTTCAGGAAGAATAGTATATAGACGAGGAGGTTTTGTGCATGAAACAAAGAATATCGGTAATCATGGTTTTCACAATGCTTTTTTCAATTCTCCATCAATTTGTAATACCTTTGACAGCTTATGCCGGAAAAAGCGAGCCCATTGCTATTTGCGTTGATTTAGATGGCTTTCAGGATGTTGTTGGCGGAGACAGTGATAGAACTTTGCTCTGGAAGAAGGGGGATGCTTCGGTAGTTGATGGTGTAATGCGTATTGCAGATTCACTTGAAGGTAAGGCCGGTACGGTTGTCAGGAGGAATCAAATCAGACTTACTCACGGCTTTAGCACCTATTTTCAGTTTCAAATACATGATCCTGGAAATGGTGGTTATGCGGATGGACTCTCTTTTATCATTTATGAAGCAGACCAACCACAATTAGGCTCTACTGGTGGTGGCCTAGGTTATAAGGGTATTGATAAATCCATTGCAGTAGAATTCGATATATACCAGAACACAGATTTAGACGATCCAGAAAGCTCTCACGCAGCAATTATGTTAAACGGTAATAATTCACACTACGTACAGCCCACAGACTCATTAGCTGATTGTTCAAGTCTTCAGGGCAGCATAATCAACGCGTGGGTTGATTATAATAATGGAACTGTTACTGCCACATTTGGTACTGAAAATAGTAGGTCTAATGAAGGAAACATAACAATCAGCAGAGATGTGGGTGATTTTCTTGAAGAGAAAGACGTATTTGTCGGCTTTTCTGCTTCGACAGGCGGTTGCATGGCAAAACACGACCTTAAAGAATGGTATTTTAAGGACAGTTATGATTCGGATGGTCTGAGTTCGTATTATACACAAGCAGCATCAACTCTGGATATCAACCTTGACAATGTTATAAATCCCACTTCTGTTTCTGTTGCAGTTTATGACGCAACGGGAAAAGAGATGGAAAATCAGAATATAGAAATCTTTATCGATAATACTAGCATGGGTGAGTTCAATACTGGTACAAACGGCTACCAGTACGATTTAAGCGGTATTGAGTCGGGAGAACATATAATCAGATCAATTGTTTATGGCGGAGCGTCCAACTTCAAAGAATTTACTGTCAGTTCAATTGCCAATTCCGACAACAATAGTGTCAACGTCGGAAAGGAAAGTGTAACGGAAGGAAAAACTGTTACACTGACAGCAATTGGAGACAGGCAGGATGAAGAAGGTATATACATTGAAGATGAAAGGTATATACCTGTATCATGGACCTCTACAGAAACCGGAAAATCTGGTACATTTAGCTTGTTGGGCAACAACTATACATCTACATACACTACAACTGCAGCCGGAAGTTATACCATAACGGCAACCTTCCAGAAACAAAAATGGGATGGCACTGAATGGAAGGATGTCTCTGGGGATACAGACAGTAAAGGAAGCACCCTCAAAGTTGAAGCTCTTGTAAGCTTTAACCTTACTGCAACACCCGGTAATCAACATGTGCAATTAAGTTGGGAACCAGTAGAAAGTACAGAATCATATGATATATATACTGACGATATCTTCACTGCAACAGTATCCTCGAACGTATATGCTTATGATGTAGAGAACCTCACAAATGGCAATAAATATAATTTTCAAGTAAATGCTCTTGACGACAGTGAATTTGTTATCGCAATATCCAATAAAGTAAGCGCTGTTTCACCCCATGCAACTTCAAAAGTTAGTAGTAACAACGATAGTAATACAACACCAGTGACACCGCCAAATAGCGGAGTGGTTATTCTTGTAAACGGCAAAACTGAAAACGCAGGAATTGCCATAAATAGTACTAGAGGAACTAAGACTATAACAACCATTGCCATTGACGAGAAAAAGCTTGAACAAAAGCTTGAACAGGAAGGCAGAAAAGCAGTTGTTATTATCCCTGTAAACTCCAAATCCGACGTGGTAGTCGGAGAATTAAACGGGCAGATGATCAAGAGTATGGAAATAAAAGAAGCGATTCTCGAAGTAAAGACTGATACAGCAGCTTATACTTTGCCAGCACATCAGATAGATATAGATAAAATATCTCAGCAACTAGACACACAAGTATCACTTCAGGACATCAAAGTACAGATAGAAATTGCAAAGTCTCAGGACGAAACAGTCCGGATAGTTGAAAACTCCGCAAAGAAAGGTGGGTTTTCTGTCGTAGTTCCTCCTGTAGATTTCAGTATCAAATGCGCTCATGGAGATAAATCGGTAGAAGTAACAAATTTCAACGCCTATGTGGAAAGAACTTTAGCAATACCGGATGGGGTTGACCCAAGTAAAATAACGACAGGAATAGTAACGGAACCTGACGGTGCAACAAGACACGTTCCCACAAGGGTATCACTTGTTGACGGTAAATACTATGCTCGTATCAACAGTCTTACCAACAGTACCTATGTGGTGGTATACCATCCTATAGAATTTAAGGATGTGGGTAAACACTGGGCAAAAGAAGCAATCAATGACATGGGTTCAAGAATGGTAATAAGCGGAACTGGCAACGATATGTTTGAACCAGATAGAGACATCACTCGTGCAGAATTTGCAGCAATTATCGTAAAGGCATTGGGACTAAAACCTGGAATGGGAACAAATCCGTTTACTGACGTAAAAAATTCCGACTGGTGCAGCGACTATATCAAGACAGCTGTTGAGTACAATATCGTATCGGGCTATGATAATGGTCAATTCGGTTTAACGGACAAAGTCACCCGCGAACAGGCAATGACTATGATAGCAAACGCCATGAAAATTACCGGGTTAAAAGTGGAGTTTTCCGAAGGTGAAATCGAAGAGTTATTATCAGATTTCAGTGACTCAATCATATCGTCAGATTATGCGAAAGCCAGCATTGCAACCTGTATTAAGGCGGGAATTGTTTCAGGACGGAAGGTCAATCTTTTATCTCCAAAGGATAACATCACCAGAGCAGAGGTTGCAGAAATAGTAAGAAAGCTATTACAGAAATCGAATCTTATTTAGCTGATAAAAAAGTTCTCGATGTTAATATAAAATAGATGATTGTTTTTTAACCGCAGATTACAAAGCAATGAGCTTGCTTGTATAACTGCGGTTTCTTGTTTTTACTAAACCACGAAGATAATTGTATTTCAGCATGTCATCAGATATAATAAAATACAAAGGTTACAGCATTTGCTAAATACAATTATAAAAGGAAGGTAATTTCAATGAAATTTCTAAATCGTCCAAAAAGATATCTAAACTCATTACTGATTTTTGTATTACCAATAGCACTAATAGCAAACCTCACAGGTTGCTCGGTTAGCGTTAAAGCAGATGATTTAATGTCCGGGATATCTCCTAATAAAGTGAGCGGAAAAGCTACCGATGATAAATTCATAACCAATGTATCTCAATTCTCAATTGAACTTTTCAAAAAATCCATTAGTGATAAGGAAAATTCTCTTATTTCTCCGTTATCAGTATTGATAGCCCTTTCGATGACAGCAAATGGCGCTGCAGGCGAAACACTTTCACAGATGGAGAAGGCGCTAGGCATGGATATTCCTATTAAGGATTTGAATGAATACCTGTACACCTACGTAAACAACCTGCCAAGTGAAGATAACTCAAAGCTGAATATTGCAAACTCAATATGGTTCCGTGATAACAAAGGCAGTTTTACGGTTAATAAGGATTTTTTACAGAAGAACTCGGATTATTACAATGCTGCTATATACAAGTCTGCATTTGATAGTCAAACTGTTAAAGATATTAACAATTGGACTAAGAAAAGTACAGATAATATGATCGATAAAGTAATTGATCGAATAGATGGTGATACTGTTATGTTCCTGATAAATGCCGTCGCATTTGATGCCAAATGGGAAAATGTTTATACTAAAGAAAATATACTAAAAGACAACTTTACTTCTATTGATGGCAAAGTCCAAAATATTGATTTTATGTGTTCGAGTGAACCAAAATATATTGGCGATGACAAAGCATCAGGTTTTATCAAACCATATATTAATGATAAGTATAGCTTTGTGGCGTTACTTCCGAATGAAAATATAAATATCAACGACTACATTGCAACTCTTACAGGCAAGAGCTTTCAAAATACTATAAAATCTGCACAAGATATATTTGTTAGTGCTTATTTACCTAAATTCAGTTACAATTACTCAATTAAACTAAATGATGCTTTAAAAAACCTTGGAATACAAAAAGCTTTTTCACCAGAGCAAGCCACATTGGGAAAACTCGGCAAATCATCTGAAGGAAATATCTTTATTGGCGATGTTTTTCACAAAACATTCATCTCGGTTGATGAATTAGGAACAAAAGCAGGAGCCGTCACAAAAGTTGAAATAAAATGCGAATCAGTTGGAATGGTAGAAAAAACCATAAAGCTTAACAGACCTTTTGTGTACGCTATTATTGACAACACGACAAATTTACCTGTTTTTATCGGTACAGTAATGAGTTTATAAGCTGTTTTAGTGTCAAATGACGTAATTGCTTGACCTGAGCATTAAAATCAGTGGCCCGAAGGCTTGATAATTTTGAAGCAAAAATGCCACGGATGGCATTTTTAGCGTCTCAGGGACAGGATGTCCCATAGACGCGGCGAAAAATTATCAAGCCGAGGCCTACTGATTTTTTGCGAAGGTCACGCAATGGAGTCGTTTGACACTAAAACAGCAGGCACGACCTGCAAACCAATTCCCTAAAAAAAACACCCCACAAAATTGTCAACCACTACACCTAACAAAACAACAACTTTACCTGTTTTTATTAATACAATCATGAATTAGAAGAATAAAAAAATCATCCTAACTTCCAAAAAACGGTGGAAGTATGACTTTGAAGAGATTTTGTGAACCAATATTGACAAATTTCACTTTTCCAATATCTTTAAACGCATTCTTTACCCTTGTCATCCCCATCCCAGATTTCATAAAACGTTTTTTGGAATCAAGGGTAAGAAGCCTTTGATAGAGCCAAGAGTTCCTTCTGTCAGGATTGTTTTCCCTAATAAACTTATAAACACTATTCTCTGCGATTAAAGCACCCGGATTGCTTATCTCTACATTTTTGTCCGTGATGGATATTGTAATTCCCCGGGAAATGTCCAGATAGTCACGGTGCACAAGAGCATTCGCTATTACTTCTTCCAGCGCTTCAAACGGATATTTCTTAACATTAACAATATTTCTTAGATAATTAGATACATCGTCTAACATGGTAAGAATATTCCCATAGAACATTTTCACTTCACCCATGTTTATCACTTTTATATAGACATGCGGCAGATAGATTGAGGGATTCTTACCAAATAGCAAAAGTCCCCCTATTGTAGGGTGATATCCTTCATCCTCAACCTTCTGCCCTATTATTCCCAATGCTTCAAGGATTATTTCGCTTGGGTTGTCACTGATTACATTTAAAGTCATGAAAAAATTGCGCACAAGATTAAAATCAATCTCTTCCATGCAAACATTCTTTAAAATAACAGTCTCATAAGTCATAAGACCATATTCCTGAAAAAGATTGGCTAATTCATTTCTTCTGGCAAAGTCAGTGGTTGACCCACGCCTTACATAAAATGCTCCATTCTGGATCATCTGGTGAGGCTGATGATGACTTTTATAAACAGTCAGGACAGCTAACGTTTTCCCCTCATAGTTTATAAAGTCCAGTGAAATGGGAATAGGCGGATCACACCTGTTATATATTGTTTGCTGAATCTGTTCTTCTTTGTAATCAGGTGGAACTATCCCAAGTATCCTCTTGGTCTTGTCCTCTACTCCAAAAACAATATAACCCCTTCCACCTCTGGAATTTGCCATCGCTATAACGTCTTTTGTCAGTTCTTTCTTTTCGCTTTCTGTGGATAAATTCAATGATGCCTTAAAATCAAGCTTTGGTCCTTCTTCCTGCTTGAGCAGGCGTTCAAGTTTATATTTATCCAAGATCACACCTCCGGAGAATTCTATCTTCTCTTTCCGAGCTCCTCAAATATATCTTCGTAAGTAATCCCTCTTTCAACCATCAGTACAGATAGGTGATATATAAGGTCTGAGATTTCATATATTGCTTCACCATTTCCTGGATTCTTTGAAGCTATAATTACTTCTGCAGTTTCTTCTCCAACCTTTTTCAGTATTTTATCAATACCTTTGTCGAACAGATAATTAGTATATGAACCTTCCTTAGGGTGTATTTTCCTATCAACTATAACATCATATACTTCTTTGAGTATTTTTGATTTATCACCGTATACGCTCTTTTCGTCAAATACTTTGTCAGAATTTTCTTTTATTCCATCTTTGTTAAGTTCCCTATAGAAACAGGAATAGTGTCCTGTATGACATGCAGCTTCAACCTGTTCAACCTTTACAAGCAATGTATCTCCATCACAATCCAAATTGATTGACTTAATTGTCTGGAAGTGACCGGAAGTTTCTCCTTTTAGCCAGAGCTTGTTTCTGCTTCTGCTAAAATAATGTACCTTGCCGGTTTCCATGGATTTTATAAAAGCCTCTTCATTCATGTAGGCCATCATAAGGACCTCATTAGTTTTATAGTCCTGAGCTATTACAGGTACCAAACCATTACTGTCAAACTTAATCTGTTCTAATAATTCTTTCATTTTCTGCTTCCTCCAATTTTTATTCCTTACATTCTTACTTCTGTTCCTCTTTGCTTCAAGTATCTTTTTAAATCCATTATCTCCATCTCTCTGAAGTGAAACAACGAAGCAGCCAGTACAGCATCCGCTTTTGCATCAACAAGAGCATCATAGAAGTGTTCCATAGTTCCCGCTCCACCCGAGGCTATTACAGGAATACCAACACTTTCAGAAACCTTTCTCGTAAGTTCAATATCATAACCGTTTTTTGTTCCGTCACAATCCATACTTGTGAGCAGAATTTCACCGGCACCCATCTTTTCAGCTTCAATTGCCCATTCAACGGCATCCTTACTGGTATTGACCCTTCCACCGTTGAGGTAGACTTCCCAGCCAGAGTTATCTGCACGTCTCTTTGCATCTATTGCAACTACAACGCACTGGCTTCCAAAGCGCCATGCAGCTTCCGAAATAAGCTCAGGCCTTTTAACTGCAGCAGAGTTTACGGAAATCTTATCCGCACCGGCTTTCAGGATTTGCCTGAAATCCTCTACCGACCTTATACCTCCACCCACTGTGAAAGGTATAAATACCTGCTCAGCAACCCTGCTTACAACATCGAGCATGATACTCCTCGCATCTGAAGATGCTGTAATGTCTAGAAAAGTAAGCTCATCTGCCCCAGCCTTATCGTAAATTGCTGCAACCTCTACAGGATCACCTGCGTCTCTTATATTTACAAAATTAACTCCTTTTACAACCCTGCCTGCATGAACATCAAGGCAAGGGATTATACGCTTTGTCAACATTTCGAACTACTCCTCGTATAATATATTTTGTAAGGTTTAAGTCTTAGATTTTCCAGTTGAACCCCTTACATTTCCTTGTTCATTTACCATAAATCAACTGGGAGTTTTCTTTACGAAAACTCTTTGAGGCAATGTAGCTGGGGTGCAAAAAAGTTTTTTAAGTGCGGTTTACAATGAGTGGGGCCCATATGATAGCCTGCTAAGGCTGCAGCCGCCATATCCCCTTTACTCCTTCTCCAAAGACCTCCTTTGGGGATAGGGTGGCTGCCTCTTCGGCTGCCTAATCATATGGGGGAGGCTCGTTGTCAACTGGATTCTTGAAAAAGTTTTTTGTACTCTAGCACTGACTCAAAGCTAATGCTCCTTGATAATTTGATTTTTGTTAGCTATTGAACTTAACTAATGCTCGTGTAACAATAATAGTGGCTATTGAGGATGGTTCTGTTCAACTCCTGTAGGGCATTTTTATGTCGCTTCTGTTAAAGTCAGTTCCCCTGGCCTGATGTTAGCTTTAAACCGCTGGGTGTTTTTCTCTTTTTATCTCTCTCCTGTATGGCAGTTCAAGGAGTCGTGCATAGAGATTCAAGAGGTGTATTCTAATTGCGAGGATGTTGATGCGTCAGGTACCACGGGCATTAGTTAAGTTCAATAGCTCAAAATTTTTAATCAGAAAGGTGGTGATTTCATTGTCAAATTCATTGTTGGTGGGTATTGATGTTAGTCTCAAAG